>DATIET010000338.1:0-12495 GCA_035455615.1 Thermodesulfobacteriota bacterium | reverse complement strand
ATACGCGGCCTCAGATTGAATTCAGGAACGAGGAGGAGAGGTGGAGGAATGTGAGGGGTGCGTTTTCGGTCACCTCACCCGGGTCTTTCAAGGGGAGGTCCGTGCTTCTCGTCGACGACGTTTTTACGACCGGCTCCACATCTGATGAGTGCGCCCGGGAGATCCTCAAATCCGGGGCCTCCAGGGTCTCCGTATTCACGCTCTCGAGGGCCAAGGCCATATAGAATCTATTTGACTTTAAAAGGGCTTTACTTTAGATTTAAAGGGCAAGATTAAGTAATTTACTTAAACATGTACGGTAGATTCGCAGGACTGGATATAGGCAGGCATGATGCAAGGATCTCCTTGATTAAGAGAGGATTAAGAGACGTCCAGCTCCTGCAGATCATACGCACCAAATCTTCCGAATTCACCCCGGACTCACCGGAAGCATTGAATAATGTATTCAGGGAATACTCGCTGCCCAAAGGCGACGTCGCCGTTTCCATCTCGAATGATCCGATCTCGGTGAGGGTTATAAAATTCCCGTTCGTCGACCCGAAGAAGATAGACCAGGTATACGGTTTCGAGCTCGAAAACATTTCTACTTTCGATCCCCGCGAAAAGAGCCACGCCTACCAGCTCGTGAAATGCGATACCGGAGGCGAGGCGCTCGTATGCGTTTTCGAAAAAGAGGAACTGGCGTCGGCCATAGGTTATTACAATAAAGCCGGAATAGACCCGAAGATAATTACCTACACGCCCATTGCGCTGGGCGCTCTTAACGAGCTCTGCGAGGGTCCCAGGCCCGTTATGCTTATAGATATGGGTGAGGAGGATTTGAGCTTCGCGCTTTTCGATGAAAACGGGATAAAGCGTGTAAGGTCGTCGAGAAAGCCGGTCGAGTTCTTCATCGAAAATCTATGCGGATTGAGAGGGGTTCCGACCGAGGAATTCGGTTTCTCGAAGGCAGAACTTTCAGGGGAAAGCGGCGAGCATCTGAAGCAATGTCTTTCGCCTGTCATAAGTGAGATTAAGAAAACACTCCATTTTTTCGAGACGGAGCTGAAAGAAAAAATAAACATGATTCTGATTTCAGGGGTATTGTCCCAGGCGCCCGGTCTAACCGAGCTTTTTAAAAAGGAATTCGGGAGGGACGTTAAGAAGCTCTTTATTCCGGACCTCGGCGCGGAGAACTCCCCTCTATACGCGAGGTCATATGCGCTCGCACTCTACGGGAGCTCATCTAAGAGCGGGTACCTCAATTACAGGAAGGACGAGTTCAAGTACGTGGGCTCCGACCGGGAGCTGAGAAGGGTTTTCATGGCCCCCGCGATTCTATTCACCCTGCTGCTCGTTTTTCTGCTTTACAACAACGCATCGAGGTATTTCGAGCTTAAAAAGGAAGTGAGAGTCCTCGAAGGGCAGATCGCCCGTGTCGTAAAGGATACGTTTCCCGAGGTGAAGGTAATTCCGAAGCCTGCCCAGTTCATGGAAGCCGAGGTATCGAAACAGAGGGATAAGCTCAAATTGATCCGGGGAGTGGAGGGCGCGAGCACGCCTCTCGAGGTGCTGAGGGGGATATCCGGCAGCCTGCCAGCGAGCATGAAGCTCGTAGTGAACGATATTAAATTCGAAAGCGATAATGAACTCAAAATTCAGGGCGTGTGCGATTCCTACCAGGAAGTCACGGAGATTGAAGAGGCCCTGTCGAAATCCAATATATTTGAGTCCGTAACGAGAAATCAGACGGGAAACACCGTTGACGGTAAAACGAAATTCGAGTTATCCCTGGTTGTGAAATCGGAAGCGTGATATGGAACTAGGTTCTGCGATAGAGGGTATCAAAAGGGTTTTGGGCGAATTGCGCGAGAGGATTTCGCGCCTTACCTCGTCGGAAAGGGATATAAGGGCGATGAGGATCGGTATCGCGGGCCTATGTCTTCTTATCGCGTATATAGTATTTCATACCCTTTGGTCAGGTACGGAGCGTCTCGAGAAGCAGGTCAGTCAGCTTGAGACGGAGCTCGAGAGGATAGAGAATTTGAGGAGCGAATACGAAGGTTCGACGAAAAAGATAGCCGAGCTCTCTGACAAGATAAAAAAGGAGAACGAGCCGCTTATATCGGTCGTGGAGCAGATACTCCTTGACGAGAACATAGACAGAAAGAATTTTTCTATAAAGGATGTAAACTTAAGAACAGCCGAGTCCGAGGATTTTTTTGAGGAGAAGAGCATCGATGTCGAGCTGAAAGACCTGTCGCTCAAGGACCTGATCGATATATTATACAAGCTTCAGAATACGCCTTCATTCCTCAAGGTATCGAACTTGAATATAAGCACGAAATTCAACAAATCGGATTCCATGACCGTCAAGCTTCGCGTATCGACCTTCGAGTTCAAGGAGCTCGGCTGATATGAGAGAAAAGCTCATGAGGATGAGACATATCAGGCCGCTTTCCTACGTCGTTTTCTTCCTGGCGGCGTTTATTGTTTTTATCTTTATTACCTTCCCCGGCGATCTCATAAAAAAACGCATTATCGCAGAAATAGAGAGCAGCACCCCTTATAAGATTGACATAGAAGAAGCCGGCATCTCCCCGCTGTTAAGCATCGAGCTTGCCGGCGTGAAGCTCTACAAATCCAAGGACCGGGTTCTTAAGATTGATAGTCTCAGCATCAGGCCTTCGGTCTTTGCGTGGATACTGGGGACCAAGAAGTTTCCTTTCAAAGCAAAGCTCCTGAACGGAGAAGTCGAGGGGAGCGTGAGCATGGCCGGCTCTCGCGCAAAGGAAATCGAGGCTGAAGTCAAACACGTCACCATAGATTCGATCCCCGCGTTGCTTTCTTCTGACGACGCCCAGCTGTTTTCACTGGGCGGTGTGATGGACGGCAGCATGCATATCGAGCTCGAACCCCAGGCCAAGGGGGAATTTCAGTTCGAGATCAACCGGTTCAGCATGAAGGATATTAAGGTTAAGGGGATGAGCCTCCCCAGTTTTACCGACCTCAAGTCGGTGGTTAAGGGTAATATCGACGGGAAGAGGACGAACATACTCGCATTGAACGTGACCGGTAAGGACATCGATTTGGAGATAACCGGCTCGACGCCTCTATTTTGGGATATGCCCAATGGCGGACTCATCGATCTGGGCTACCGCCTCGAGATGAAGGGCGCTCAGATGGCTAAGTACAAGGGGCTTCTGGCTCCGTACCTAGCGACACAGAGGGACGGGAGCCTGGGCGGTAAAATCCTCGGCACGGTAAAGAACCCGAGGTTCGAAAAAGGGACTATAACGAGGTTTTGACCCGCAGTATTCGGGTCCCAATCGCGATAAAACCACAGTTAGCGGCAAGCAATGGATGAAAAGGGCTATGTGCGGAAGCTCCGCGAGGAAGGGTTTTCCGGGATCTTCATCCACAGGGACCGCCCGAATGCCCGTTACCCGGATCATACTCACAACGGAATAACCGCCCACGTAGTCCTCGAAGGCCGGATAACCGTGACATCCGGGGGAAAAACAGTGACATACCGGCCGGGCGAGAGGTTCGACGTTCCCTCAGGCGCCGTTCATTCAGCGATCATAGGGCCGGAAGGGTGCCTCTATGTCATAGGGGAGAAATAGACCCCCTTCCGTCGTTTTCCATGCAGCATTTTTACTCCGCGTTCCCGCCGGCCCCTTCGCATACTGATTTTTATCAGCATGTGATATTCTACATCCCGGAGGTATTCATATATGAGCATAAGGTCAGGGTCGATAGGTACGGCATTTTGCGTAATAGCTTTCGTCGCTGTTTCAGCGGCTCTCGGCGTTGAGAAGAAGAACGGAGACGACCTCCAGGAGATGGAAATTACGGCCCTCGGGTTCGACCAGGTGACTCAGACGCCGATAGTTATTCTCACGGATAAGAAGAAGGAAACCGTCCTTCCAATATGGATAGGTTTGTGTGAGGCCAGGTCGATAGAGATCGGGCTTTCGGGAGCGATACCGCCCCGTCCTCTCACGTATGACCTGGTGGCGGCTATGGTAAGGACGCTCAACGCCGAGGTCAAGAGAATAGTAATAACGGATCTCCGCGATCAGGTGTTCTACGCCCAGGTGGTGATGTCGGTCAACGGAAAGGTATCGAATATCGACGCCCGCCCGAGCGACGCCATCGCGCTTGCTTCAAGGATGAAATCACCCATCTTCGTGGATAAATCAGTAATCAGGAAAGCAGCGCTCTCGGATTCCGGTGTGCTGGAGAGGGAGCTCTGAGTGTTGCAGGTATTATAAAAACCTCGCTCCGCCGTTGCCGTGCGCGTTTGTTCCTGATAATTCCGCCTTTTGATTTGACATAATTTTCCCCTGTTGCTATCATTGTCCCTAGTTCACCTCGAATAATAAATAATGGGCTCCTCTGATAACCTCGAAAAACTCAGGAAAATGATAGACGACCTCGACCGCGAGGTGCTCGGTTTGCTGAACAGACGCGGCGAGATTGTCCTTAGGATCGGAGAGTTAAAGACCGAAAATAACGTAGGAGTATACGACCCGGTAAGAGAGAGTCAGATTGAGAAAAGGCTCAGGGAAATGAACCCCGGCCCGTTGTCCGACGATTCCGTTCTGAGGGTCTACCGTGAAATTATCTCCGCCTGCCGTGCCCTCCAGCAGCCTCTTAAAGTAGTTTTCCTCGGCCCCGAAGGGAGCTTCTCGCACCAGGCCGCTTTTCACGAATTCGGCGGTTCCGCCGAACTATTGCCGGTAGCGAGCTTCGGGGATGTATTCGAGGAAGTCGAGAACGGGAGGGCGTCCTACGGAGTCGTGCCGGTAGAGAATTCCATCGAAGGAACGATAGGGATCGTGCTCGACCTGCTTTCCGGATCGAACCTCACGATATCGGCTGAAGTTTTCGAGAAAATAAATCTGTACCTCCTCTCGAAATCCGGCTCGCTCAAGGGTGTCAAGGTAATAGCTTCCCATCCGCAGCCCCTTGCCCAGTGTAGGAAGTGGCTCGGCAAAAACCTCCCGAACAGGAAGCTCCGTGAAACCTCGAGCACCGCGGAAGCCGCAAAGCTCGCATACCGGAATAAGGGGGTCGCTGCAGTGGCCAGCCGGCATTCGGCGTCTATATACAAACTCAAGGTTCTCGGGAAGAACATCGAAGATAATAACTGGAATACTACCAGATTTTTTGTGATCGGCGGCCGCGCCAGCGCCCCTTCGGGGAACGACAGGACTTCGATCGTTTTCACCCTCAGGGATAAACCCGGCGAGCTCCAGAAATCCTTTTTTCAGCCCTTCGCCGAAGCAGGCGTGAATCTGACAAAAATCGAATCGAGACCGTCCAAGGAAAGGCCTTGGGAATATCTTTTTTTTGTGGATTTCAACGGACACAGGGAAGATAAGGCGATAAAGAGCCTCATCGAAAAAGTGGCTAAGAATTGCGTCTACCTCAAAGTCCTCGGGTCTTATCCCGTCGGCAGGAGCGCCTGATTTTTCCGCTGAATGCGCTGTTAACCGGCATTGACCTGTTAGCCCGGGAATTTATACGCCCTCTCCACGAAGCTCTCCCTCCCCCTTACGCGGGGAGCGTGATGCTGAATTTGCTCCCTTTCCCTTCTTCGCTATGCACCTCTATCCTGCCCCCGTGCATTATCACTATATGTTTGACTATGCTGAGACCGAGGCCCGTGCCGCCCAGGTTTCTCGAGCGTGTCTTGTCGACCCTGTAAAAACGCTCGAATATCCTGGGGATGTGCTCTTTCGGTATACCTATGCCGTTATCGCTTATCTCGGTCAGAATGTGCGAGTTCTCTCTTGATGCCCTGATTTCGACCTTCCCGTTTTCAGGTGTGTACTTCACTGCGTTATCAATCAAATTTATGAACATCTGCTCGAGGAGGAACCTGTTCGCCTTAAGTCTGCAAACGTCGGTATCGGCCCTGAAGGAAACATCGATCCCCTTTTCCTGAGCCTTCGATCTGAGCGCGTCGAGGGAGGACTTTATGAGTTCGTTCATGTTGATCTCTTCGAAGTCGCTTGCGGGGTTCTCTTTGGAAAGGGAGTCCCTGCTTTCGACCTCCGACAGAACGAGCAGGTCGGACACCAGATTTATCAGCCTGTCCGTGTGGCGCTTGATTATCCTCACGAAGTGTTTTTGGTCTTCAGGGCTCTCATAGGCTTCTTCCTCGAGCGTCTCGGTGTATCCCTTGATGGCCGTCAGAGGGGTTCTCAGCTCATGTGAGACATTCGCGATGAAATCGGCTTTTATCTTCTCGAGCCTCTTGAAATCGGTTATGTCGAACATTACCACTATGACTTCCCTATCGGGGGAGTCGAGGGGGATAACGTTCACGAAGTAGTGCTTTTCGTCCGGGTATAGATAGAATATCTCCCTCGAATCGGGCATCCATTTCTCGAGCACGCTTTCAACGAGCTTCGTCAGCTCCCTGTTCCGCAATATCTCCCAGTACTGTTTGCGCGTGGGGTCGTCTTTCAGGCTGAACATCTTTTTCAGGGCGCTGTTGATTATGATAACCCTGCCCTCGTGGGATACGACCATTACCCCTTCGCTCATGGCGCTGAGCACCGCTTCGAGCTGATTCTTTTCCTTGGACAACTGTTTGAACAGCTCGTTTAAGTTTTGAGCCATCCGGCTGAGCGCGGTCGAGATCTTGGAAATTTCCGATTTTCCGCTGGCAGCGGGGATGCTGATGTCGAGGTTCCCCTTCGCTAGTTCTTCGGAAGTGTTGATTATTCCCCTGAGCGACGAGCTTAGAGTTTTTGAGAGCGCCATCGAGAGCAGGAGAGCCGCTACTGTAAGTATGCCCCCCAGGTAAATAACCTTCCTTTCTACGGGGTGGAACGAGCTTTGCAAGAAGCTCAGGGGAAGGGAAGTCCGTATTACTGCCCTTATTCGGTTCCCGTAAGCCCTGTACGGGATGGCTACGTAGAGCATTTCCCTCTCTAGGGTCTCACTGTAGCGGCTGCTTTCCCCGACGTCGTTCGCGATGGCTTCCTTTACCTCGGGCCTGTCCTTATGGCTATCCATATCCGCGGGGCTCGCAGCGGAGTCACCAAGCACAGTGCCGTTTTGGTCTATGACGGTGATCCTGACCCCGGTTTTCTGCCCGAGTTCCGATACCAGACGCTGTATTTCTGACGGATTCCCTTTATCTATGGAGGGTTCGAGGACCTCGCTCACGAGGGTCGCCGCGGTCAGGAGCCTCTCTTTGGTCAGTGATTTATCGTAGGCTTTCAGCTGGCCGATTACAAGGAAAGCGAACAGGAACAATATGAGGAATATTATCAGAAAACTGGAAATGAACTGTTTCCAAAAAATGCTCAACCGGATCCTACTCTTCTAGTTTATACCCTATGCTTCTTACTGTTTTTATCATGTTGCCCGCGGGGCCCAGCTTTTCTCTCAGATTTTTAATGTGTACGTCTATAGTTCTGTCGTATACCAGCTTATCGTCCCCCCATAGCCTTTTCTTTTTCAGGAGCTGGTCCCTCGTAAATACCCTGCCCTTTCCGTCCGCCAGCACTTCGAGGATCTTAAACTCGGTCGTCGTCAGGAGCACCTTTTCGTTATCGACCGAGACCTCGTACTTTTCGGTGTTTATCGTAAGCGGCCCTACCTTGATAATATTATCTTCCGATTCCTTCGTGCCCGTACGCCGCAGGACCGTCTTCACCCTGGCTACGAGCTCCCGGGGACTGAACGGTTTTACAATGTAATCGTCCGCACCGAGTTCGAGTCCCACGACTACGTCCGCTTCGGAAGCCTTGGCGGTCAGCATTATGATGGGAACGGAAACGGTCGTCGATTTATTTTTCAGGATCCTGCATATCTCGAGCCCGTCTATTCCCGGAAGCATGATGTCAAGCACCGCCAGGTCCGGGACCACGGATTCTATATACGAGAGGAAATCCCTCCCGTTATGGAACTCCTTTACCTTGAAACCCTCCCTCTTCAGGTGGTGGCTAACGAGCTTAACTATGTCTTCTTCGTCTTCTACTATCGTTATCAGCTTTTCAGTCATAATATCTAACCTGTTCTAAGTATACAGGAAACTCTACCCTTAGATTAAACGATAAGCGGGCACTTTCAACTATATACGTCCCCCTTAACCATATCTTAACACTAATTTCACATCAATTTCATTATACCTCTATAACATCTAGCCAAATCTATTCTGAAGGAGGAGGTCGTGAGATGAAGATGTTACTGAAACTGCTAGTTATCGCAGTTTTAGTCCTGCCGCTTACCGGAGTTCCGGCGAAAGCGCAGTCGACTAAACAGCAGATACAGGAATTAAAGCAGCAGATCGAGGCTATTCAGCTCCAGAATCAGCAGCAAATACAACAACTTCAACAGCAGATAGAGTTGATGGAAAATGCGAGGCAGGCTGATCAGGAGAAGATAGCAGAGATAAAGACGAAGCAGGAGACGGTTGACGAGGATGCGTGGTATAACAAGTTTATGGCTCAGTATAACAAGGGTCTGATCTTTGAATCGGCGGACGGGAACTGGAAGATGAGGTTCAGGATAAGGGGCCAGGTCCGCTTAACGGTCGATGACCCCGAAGAGGGGGATGTGGCAACCAATTTCGCGATACAAAGGCTAAGGCTGATCTGGGACGGACACGCGTTCAAGCCCTGGTTCCTTTATTACTTGCAGCTGAGTCCGATAGATTCCAATACATTGAGGGACCTGTATTTCACCGTGTCTTACCAGAAAGAGATTATGCCGAGGGTGGGACAGTGGAAGGTCCCGTACAACAGGGAAGAACTTAATTCATCGGGTGCTCTCCAGCTCGTGGAAAGGTCGATCGTGAACGACCAGTTCGGATTGGGAAGGGATAGGGGCGCTGCGTTATACGGCGGCCTCGGGGCTAATAACAATTTTGCCTACGGGTTCCAGGTTTCAAACGGCGACGGGAGGAACGGCACCAGCGTTGACTCCAATCTGTTATATGCTGGCAGGCTTATGCTTGGCCTGGGCGGCGAGGACTTTAAGTACGATGCCAACGGCAGTTACCCGACCGCGAAGGCTTACGACATAGTGCCCAACTTCGCCAAGTCGCCTACCTTTGCAATAGGCGTCGCCGCCGCGGCACTGCCCGGTCTTAACTGTGCGGTAAAGACACCGGACGGCGATGTTTGCGATAGAGTGGAAGAGCTGGCGTTCCCTCAGTCGAATCTCTTTCAGATAACGGGCGACATAAACTTCAAGATGCCGTTCTTCAACGTGGAAGCCGAGTACGACGGCAGGTGGCTTGAACCCGAAACAGGAGCGCAGGATACCGCCTATGACCAGGGCTTCAGGGTACAGGCCGGTGTGTTCGTAGTTCCCAAAACCTGGGAAATAGCAGGCAGGTTTGCCTATATAGACTACGATACGAAATCCTCTGTCGTACCGCCGGGTGTAAGCACGAACAGCTCGCAGTGGGCAATCACTCCGGGTCTCAATTATTACATATCACGGGACCACAGGTGGAAGGTGCAGGCGGACTATAACTTTGTCAGGAATGAATTTACTTTAGGCGAGCCCGATCAAGACGACAATATATGGAGGCTCCAGCTCCAAGCCTACTTCTAATCCGACGGGAGCCGGGGTTATATAAAATGAATATAAGAAAATAAGATCATCTCCCTTTTTCATTCTGGCTCCGAAACCTCCGAAGCCCGGCACATGAGACGGCCTCATGTGCCGGGCTTCACTTTAATTGCCCGGGGATAAAATTAGACCGATTACGGCCGGTTGCTTACTGTGCGATATTATTTCTGCGAGCAGCAAAATTAAGAACGCCTTCGCAATGACGGTTTTCCGGCTTTAGAACATACAGGAATGCAGGGGTGGGGAAAGGCGTTTGAAGCAGGTTGTCAATATTTGGTGAATCCGGCCGGATAGGGTTAATTTATGACCGTTGCCGAGACCAGCATGGATATGAGTCGCGTTTTAACGCCGCAAGGCATTCCGCTCCGCTCCAGGTCCTTGACCGTTTTTTCGATGTCATAGCCCACTCTTCTGATCGAGGCCTCGCCGTTCTCGATCACTCCGTACGAGGCTCTCGGGTCGTGGTCCCGCGGCTGCCCTACGGAACCCGGATTGAGTATCGTGGTATTTCCTAAGCTTCTCACAAACGGCTTATGAGAGTGCCCTGTCAGTATAAACTTTCGCTTCTCATCGCTTATGGACTCAGCGTGAGCTTCCACACAGGGTTCTTCACCCCGGACGACCATATTATAAAATATATAGGAATAGGGGTCCGAGCCGTGCGCGATCTCGAAATCGATCCCGTCCACCGAAAAATCCCTGTCGAGAGGGAGCCTCCTCAGGAACCCGACCTCTTCCCCCGAGAGGAAGCACTCCCCCCATTCCCGCGAGATATTGGAGATCTTCCTGAGCTCCTCCGCGCAGTTATTTCCTGTCCCGAAAGCCAGGGCGTGATCATGGTCTCCCCTGACCCCCCAGAAGCGCGCTTTTGAGGTCCTCATGAGGAAATTGATGCAATTTTTCGGGTCCGGCCCGAAGTCCACCACATCTCCAAGGAATATAAGCGCGTCATAGCTTTCCTTGGCGAGCACCGCCTGTAGCGCGTGCCAGTTCGCGTGGATATCTGATATTATTAGAATTTTCATATACCTCTAATATACGGATCGATTGTTAATCCGGTATCAAAGTATTGTTAAGGGTGTTTTGGTTAAATTTTTTCAGACACCGTATTTTCTACATTAAAAATGGTATATAATTAGGGTATGGAATTTAGAGATTTTTACATTTTTTTCACACGGGAGCTAGATTTTTAAACAAAGTGTGTTAGAATGTGTGAAAGGGAGAGAGAAGTGTCAAGAAGGTCGTTTTAGCGGGTAAAAAAACCTCTTGACAAAAGAGTTTAATTTATATAGAGTAAGCTCAGAACTTTAAAAACTAAATCAAAGGAGGTAAGGAGAGATGAGTAAAGCCAAATGGCTTTTTATGTTTTTATTGGCTCTATGCATGGCCGTGCCGACGTTCGCAGTCGAGCTCAGTTTGGGCGGTTTTCCGAGTTATATGCGTACGAGGGCGCGCTATATAGGGCACGCGACCTTTATATCGGCGTTGAGCAATCAGAACGCGATAGACCTCGGTTTTAACAATAATGATGACAACATATTTTTCGCGGATACCACTCTGCGCTTAACCCCCCAGCTGGTGCTCAGCGACGCAGTCACGATCAGGGCACAGTTGAACGTGTTTGACAACAACATTTGGGGCGGTTCGACGACAGAGCTTTTGGGAGGACGCAACACTGTTGTTAATTCCAGCCTATCGTTCAGCGACAGATTCAGGGGTGCAATCCTGACCGGTCCTAATGCGATAGACGACCCGGGGTTTTTCGATGTAAGGATGCTGCATGCGGACATAGTTCTGCCGCACAACATCGGTTTCGTCAGGATTGGCCGTCAGCCTTTTGACTGGGGTCTCGGTATTCTCGCGAACGGCGGTTGGGATCCATACAGCGACCTCGGCTTCGTACTCGACAGGTTCCTCTACCTGAAGTCTTTCGCTGCCGGATCTTCGTCCATAACCTTCGTATTGGTTTCGGATATATTCACAGCGGGTAACAGCGTAGTTACCGGAAACGGCAATGGTTATGACATCGCGGCTGCGGCTCTTATATTCAACAGCCCGAATGTAGCCGGAGGCAACCTGACGATCGGCGGTTATGTATTCCCGTATATCCATCAGGAGTCGTTCAATTCTTTCCCGACCAGTGGAACGGATCCCGGCGTTCCGCCTAATGCAGGCGCAGCGACCAGCGGCGTAAACCTCGAGCACCTAGTTCTCTATTCCGGTTTGATCGATTATAAGACAGACCTCTGGAGGCTCGTTGGTGAAATGCAGGGAGCCTGGGGTAACATTGAAGTTGAAGGCGTAGGCGATATCGATATAGACGCATCCAACATCATCTTCGCGGCCCGTGCGGAAGTTTATCCTGGCTGGCCCATGAAGATAATCGCTGCGGAATTCGGATGGTCGAAGGGCGATGACCTTAGCACAGGTTCGCTCGAAGGCGGCGTCATATTCTTCAACCCGGCCTACAACATCGACAACCTACTCTTCAAACACATGATACCGAACATCTATCAGGTTGAGAGCAGCGTTTTCAACGCGTACTATGCCAGAGTTTGGGGTACGGTTAAGCTGATCGACGAGCTTTCCTTCACTCCTCAGGTTGTAGTCGCTTTCAACGAAGAGACGGATAACCCCTATCCGGGTGTCGAAAGCCTAGACACTTACCTCGGTACGGAAGTTGAAGGCACCTTCACATGGCATATGTATCCCGGCGTTAACCTGGACATTATCGGCGGTATAGTATTCCCAGGGAGCAGCTTGGATGCACTCCTCGAAGCGCAGGCGGCTAATACGCTCGCTGCTAACGAGGTAGAGTCTGACGGTGTTCGTTTCGATGAAACCCCGTTCACGGTACAGGGCAGGTTGATGATCTTCATTGACCAGTTCTTTAAATAGAAATTGAGGCAT
>DATIET010000337.1:0-14105 GCA_035455615.1 Thermodesulfobacteriota bacterium | reverse complement strand
TTTGTTGTCAATTACATGGGTTATCCGTCCGGAGGCGTCTTACAAAGAATCACTTGCGGAATTACTGCTGCTCGGATGACGGGCGGATGCATGCCGGAAGGCGTTGTTTGTGAACGCTCCTTTATTTGGTTAATCTTTTGCCGCATCTATGGAAGAATCCAAAATGTCGTTCCTGGAGCACCTGGGGGAATTGAGGCGGAGGCTGCTCTGGTCGCTCCTCGCAATTCTCGTTTGTTTCATACCGGCCTACTATTTTTCGAGCCGGATATTCGATTTCCTTATGGAGCCTATCAGGGACAACCTTCCCCAGGGGAGCACGCTTATATTTACGATGCCCGCCGAAGGGTTCATGACTTATCTTAAAGTTTCCATATTCGCGGCGATCGCCGCCGCTGTGCCTTTTATCCTCTATCAGGCCTGGAAATTCATTGCGCCCGGACTATACAGGCATGAAAGGCAGATAATCATTCCGTTTATTTTTTTCGGGACCCTGTTCTTCGCTTTCGGAGTTTCGTTCTGCTACTACATTGCTGCACCCCCCGCTTTCAAGTTTCTCCTCAACGAATATTCGTCGGAGTATGTCAAGGCGTTTCCCTCCATAAGCCAGGCCCTTTCCTTCTTTATGGCCCTTATTCTGGGCTTCGGGCTTATTTTCGAATTCCCTCTCGTGATTTTCGTCCTGGCGAGGGTCGGCATCGTGAACAGCTCCTGGCTCAGAAAACAGAGGAAATTCGCGATACTCATTAGCGCGGTCGTCGCCGCAGTGCTCACGCCTACGACGGACGCGATATCGTTCATGTTCATGTTCCTCCCGATAATCGTATTCTACGAGCTCGGTATTCTCGTGGCGTGGATGTTCGGTAAGAAGAAGGCTCCGGCCGGGGAAGCGGAATCTCCCGACGACGGCGGTCTTTCCTGATCCGGGGCTCCTCTTGTCGAGCCGCACGGCTGCGTGAGCCCGTCACTAAAGTATTACCTTTTAAATCACTTGACTTTTCCCCATAAAAAAATAAAGTAGAAAATGAAACCGACCGGCAGATTGTGTAATTCGGTCGCTCATAAAAAATCGAGCGGTTATTTATTCGAGATCGCTCGAGAGGGAGTATAAAAATGGCAGCCAAACCCAGGCGTAAGAAGGGCCGCGACCTCATGCATCCTGTCACATACAGGAGAGAGAACGGTAAGTTCAACGTGGAGTGGTATGCGGGTCAGGATAAGAGCGGCTGGGTGCTTCCCAAAATACTCAAGCAGCAGGCAATGAAGCTCGGCGCGAAACCTTTCCTCCAGTTCGGGTACAGGAAGCCGCTCAGTTTCTTCAAGACGAACCAGCTCGCGAACAAGATCGCCAACGGGCTCCTCAGGCTCGGAATAAAGAAAGGCGAGAAGGTAGCGGTATACATGCCGAATTCGGACGATTACGTGATAACGTGGTTCGGCATCCTGAAAATGGGCGCCGTCATGGTGCCGATAAACACGGCGTACAAGATGGATTTCCTCCAGTACATACTCGACAGCTCAGATTCAAAGGCCCTTTTCATAGCCGAGGAGTACCTCGACAGGATGCCCCCGATAGCGGGCGACCTGCCGCAGTTGGAACACGTAATAGTCTGGACCAGAGGCGGCAGCGACAAGTTCGACAAGCACGGTTTTAATTTCGAGAGCATGACGCCTTACTCGAAGTTCATAAATTCCCAGAAGAGCACGGACCCTGGCGTCGAAATAACGTTCATGGATTATGCGAGGCTCATGTATACATCGGGTACGACCGGGAGGTCTAAGGGTGTCGTGAGGCCCTGCGCGGCCGATTACTCGAGCGCAAGGAATTATGCCGAGATAATGGACGTGGGCCCGAGGGACGTCTGCTTCACGTGCCTCCCGCTATACCATTCGAACGCCATGGTAATGTCGGTATACCCCGCGCTTATCAAGGGGGCGAGGGCGGTCGTTGAGGAGAAGTACTCGGCGAGCCAGTTCTGGAAGTGGATCAAGGACTACGGTGTGACCAAGTTCAACATCGTCGGGACCATGGCCTATTTCATGTGGAACACGCCGCCAGCGCCCGAGGAGAAGCGGCACAAGGTAAAGCTCGTCCTGGGCTCCCCCGCGCCTCACGACATCATAGAGAAATTCATGGAGAGGTTCAATATAAAGTTCATGGAGGGCTACGGTCTCACCGAAATTGGACAGTGCACGTGGATGAGGCCCGGCGAGCCTTTCAGGGTCGGCTCGTGCGGCAAGGAAGCGCCGGGTTACGAGATCAAGATCGCTGACCCCGAGACAGACGAGGAGGTCCCGAGGGGGCATGTGGGCGAGATAATCGTGCGTCCGAGGACCCCCAACATAATGCTCCACTACTACAACAAGATGCCCGAGAAGACCGTGCAGGACTGCAGGAACTTCTGGTTCCACACCGGGGACGCCGGCATGATGGACAAGGACGGATACATATATTTCGTCGACAGGGTCAAGGACTACATAAGAAGGAGGGGCGAGAACATAAGCTCGTTCGAGGTCGAGAAGATCGTGAGCTCCCACCTCGATATAGAAGAGTGCGGCGTCATAGGCATCAAGGCCGAGAGCGGAAGGTACGCCGAGGACGAGGTCATGATCGTAGTCGTTCCCAAGAAGGGCAAGAAAATCGATCCGCACGTGCTCATGGAATTCCTCGAGCCCAAGATGCCCCACTTTATGCTCCCGAGGTTCATACGGTTCGAAACGACGCTGCCCAAAACGGGCACGGAGAGGGTGCAAAAGAATAAGCTCAGAGATGCGGGAATTACCAAAGATACCTGGGACAGGGAGAAGGCCGGATACAAGGTCAAACGCTGACGCCTTCACCGTGTGTGCGCCCTGAGCCCGGCTTGCATGGGCTCTGCGCGTGTTTTATAGTTTCCATACATTCCATTTCAATAAGGAGAGTCGTCATGTCGAGGATTATAAAAGTTTCACTGCCGTTTTTAGCGGGCGTTCTCTTTGCCGCGTTTCTCATGGGCACTTTTAATATGTTCAGGGAAGCGAATGCCCAGCCCGGATACCAGCCGAACATGGAGCAGGCCCTCGGCAACCTGCACGCGGCCAGGATCAATCTAGAAATATCGTCCCCTGACAAGGGCGGGCACAGGGTTCAGGCCCTGGAGCTCGTTAACCAGGCGATAACACAGGTCAGGCTCGGTATGTATTTCGCCGAGTGATCAGGCTTCGTCCCCATATATCCAGTCGCCGGTCCACGGGCTCTTGACGAATGAGTGTGCGGGCCGCGGCATAAAGCCGTAAGCCTGCCTGTAAAGGTTCTTCCTGCTTTTCTACCCAAAATGGATCTGACTAGGTATACGCATCGTCAAAGGTTAAAAAGACCGAAGGCTGTGATGCATGTATTTATGGTTAGGGGGCTATGAGATACCTTATTTTTGTTCTATTGTTGCCGATAACCGTGATGTTTGCCTGTGCGAAGGCCGAGTACAGCCCGCCCGATCTCGGGGGGATATATACGCAGGCGGCTATGCGCTCGCATGTGGAAGGCAACCCCGTCATCGTGATCCCCGGTATTCTGGGCTCGAAGCTCAGGGACGGTGAGACGGGACAGCTCGTCTGGGGGGCTTTCGACGGGGGTACCGCCGACCCCGAAACCCCGGAGGGGGCGCGCCTCATAGCGATACCGATGAAAGAAGGGGTTCCAATCGGCGAGCTTACC
Source organism: Thermodesulfobacteriota bacterium (assembly GCA_035455615.1). Taxonomy (GTDB): domain Bacteria; phylum Desulfobacterota_D; class UBA1144; order Nemesobacterales; family UBA2774; genus 2-12-FULL-53-21. The sequence goes on along the minus strand of DATIET010000337.1, from coordinate 10,414 downwards.
GACAGCGTGCACTCGGACGGGGCCCTCGACAGGGTAAAGGTGAAGTTATTCGGGCTGCCCATACAGTTAAACGCATATATCAACATCCTGAGCACGCTCGGAGCCGGAGGATACCTCGACCAGTCCCTCGCCTCCAATAAATTGAACGAGATCGACTACGGGGACGACCACTTCACGTGTTTTCAGTTCGATTACGACTGGAGGCTCGATAACGTGGAGAACGCGAAGAGGCTAAAAAAATTCATCGGGGAAAAGAGGGAATATATACACGGTGAATACCGGAAGCGCGGCATCGATAAGGATGAGATAAAGTTCGACATAGTAGCCCATTCCATGGGCGGTCTGCTGACGCGTTATTTTCTGATGTACGGCGATATGGACCTGCCGGAGGACGGCTCCGTGCCCGAGGTAACGTGGGAAGGGGCGAAATACGTCGAGAAGGTGATAATCGTGGGCACGCCGAACGCGGGTGCCGTCGGGGCCGTCGAGACTCTCGTCAGGGGGAGAGACATAGGGCCCTTCCTTCCGAAATACGAGCCCGCGATTATTGCAACGATGCCCTCCCTTTATCAGCAGCTCCCGAGGACGAGGCACGGGGCTGTAGTTGACGAAAACGGCACTAGGCTCGATCTCACGGACCCTCAAGTCTGGATAAGCCTCGGCTGGGGACTCGCCGACCCGGGGCAGGACGAGGTGCTCGGGTGGCTGCTCCCGGACGTGTCGGACCCGGCAAAAAGGCGCGAAATCGCCATTGATCATCTGAAAAAATCCCTTAAGCGCGGAAAGGAATTCCAGGACGCGATAGATGTTCCGGCCGATCTGCCTGAGGGACTGGAGCTAAACCTTATAGCCGGGGACGCGATACTGACGGGCTCCGGGCTTAGGGTCGATAGATCCACGGGTAAATTCGAGGTCTCTCAGTACAGCCCCGGGGACGGCACCGTGACCCGCGCGAGCGCCCTTATGGACGAGAGGGTGGGGGGGTACTGGACCCCTGTCCTGGTATCTCCCATAAAATGGTCCAACGTTACGTTTCTATTCACCGACCACCTGGGACTCACAAAATCACCTGCCTTCAGCGATAACGTCCTCTTCGTCCTGCTTGAAGAGCCGAGGCGCTGAGCCCCCCCCGCACCGCTTGCCAAAATTCCGCCTGATTTCATCGAATTACACCCCGATTGAAAGTTGTGCCCCGTAAAGTAGAGTATTTGACGCGGATTCCCGTATTTTACTCTACATAGACCGGAGGGCGCCCTGCAGTGAAGAATTCGCTCAAGCAGATTCTTACGAATTCCAGGAAGGCCATGCTTATAGGCATAGGCGGCGGGGGAGACATCGTAGGCACGATACCGACTGCCGATCTTTTGGGGATGTTCGGTATCGAGTGCGTATTCGGGGGTCTCTCCTGGGAGAGGTCTGTGATTGACCCCATGCCCGGCCCCAGGAAATTCGAGGAGGTGCGGAACGCGCGCAGACTAAACGATGTCGTCTGGTTCGCCGATAAAGACACGGTCACGAGCACGGGAGTCAGGTTCGCCGAATCGGGCGTGGCGGAGGTCCTCGGTAAAGAAACCCTCTTAATTAACATTCATCCCGGCCCGGTGGCCGTAGCTGATGGAATCCACCACGCGGCGGGCGAGCTTGGGGCCGATATTATAATCGGCATAGACGTCGGGGGCGATCTGCTGGCTTTAGGGAACGAGCCCGGTCTCATGAGCCCGCTCGCGGATTCGATAATGACGGCGGCTTTCGCCACACTAGAGAAAAGAATGCCGGCGATCATGGGGCTCTTCGGGTTCGGGAGCGACGGAGAGCTTACTCAGGAAGAGCTTGAACGGTCTATGTCAATTCTGGCGAGGGAAGGGGGGCTCCTCGGAAGCTGGGGGATTACGAAAGAAGCTCTCTCGCTCCTCGAGAAACTGATCGCCATAGTCCCGACTGAAGCGAGCCGTACCCCGACGCTATACGCAAAGGGGGAGTTTTCCGATACACACATAAGGAGCGGCAGGAGACAGGTAAGCCTGTCGATGTCATCGACGGTCACTTATTACTTCACTCCCGGCGTGTTATACGGAAAGTTATCGGGCATGTCCCGCGCGGTCTCCGGGGCGGGGAGCCTCGAGGAAGCGAACGAATGCCTTCACGCACTCGGGATATATACCGAATACGATATCGAGCTCGATAAATTCAATAAGGAAAAAGGGATAGCCTGATCAGTAAGCCCGTGTCCCGGAGCCGGCCGCCGTTTTTTTAGGTCTATTTCGTTTATTCACGCCACAGGCAGCTCTGTCCGGGGGTTTTCGGGCGGCAGTAATTCCCCTCAAGATTATATGTACAGGGTGAATTTTTTTGACACTCCCTCCATTTCATGTTAAATACTTTCGATTTTTAATGTTCTGCCCTTAAGGAATTAAGCCCGCAAATGAGTCTGGAAGAAGCGTTATACGGTTCCTCGAATAAACTCTTCATCGCTCTTACTCTTATTGATATGATTTCCGCGGCGGGCGCTATTGCGGGCAGAGCTGCGCGCTATACCGCGGTCTCGTCTGTAGCGGTTTTGGCGGCTATGGCGGGTATTCCCGCCGCTCAGCCGCGCATAGCGACACTTGCGGCAGATTTTAGAGAGGTATAGCCGGTCTCATTATCGGTAAAGGAGAAATTATTATCATGAAGCATATGAAATTCATCCCCGCGGCTTTTCTCATCTTTTTGCTTGCGGCCACGTCTCAGGCATTAGCCGCGGATGATTTGCTCAGCGTCAACAAGACCGTCCTCATACAGATCGTAATTTTTATAGTCGCCATATTTATACTTAACACCCTTGTCTTTAAACCGTTTATCGAGCTCATAGACAGGCGCGACAAGCTTACGAAGGGCGCTATAAAAGAAGCAAAGGAGCTCGAAGAGAAGGTAAAGGAAATAATTCTCGAGTACGAAGCCAAGCTGAACGAAGCGAGAGCCCAGGCCCTGGAGGAGCGGAGTAAAATAGTGCGCGAGGGGGAGAGCGCTGCGTCGGCAATTATATCCAAGACGAGGGAGGAAACCGGGGCGCTGCTCGACGATGCGAAAAAGAAGCTCGAGGCCGAGACCGGTGTAATAAAGGAGAAGCTCAAGGGAGACGTCGAGCTCCTGTCGAAGGAAATCGCCACCAGGGTGTTGGGGAGGCAGGCAGGCGTATGAACGAATACGGAATTATAAATCTAATACTCACAGGGGCCTCGGAGCACGGCGCGTTTAACTGGCAGTTCGTAATGGAACATGCCGTCAACCTTATAATTCTTCTGGGGGTGCTCGTCTACTTCCTAAAGACGCCCGTAAAGAATTTCCTCGTTGAAAGGCGCGGGACGATCAGTCACGAGATCGATACGGCGCAGAAGACCATAGGGGAAGCGAAATCGAAGTATGACGAGTATGCGAGGAAGCTTCAGGCGATCGAGTCGGAGATCAACAACCTGAAGGATAATCTCTGCAAGCAGGGAGAGTCCGAGAGGGCGGAATTGCTCAGGCAGGCCGCAGCCGCTTCGGAAACCATAAGAAAGGAAGCCGGTGAGACGATAGCGCTCCAGACCGAGCGCGCCAGGCGCGAAATACAGAACGAGGTCGTGAGCCTCGCTCTCGGGAGCGCGGAAGCGCTGATAAGACAGAACCTGGGCGATGCGGATAAGGAAAGGTTCGTACAGGAATTCACCAAGAATATAGAGGATGAAAAATGGCATCAATCGCAACACTGAGGGACCTCACGGAGGCGCTCATCGAAAGCGCAAGGGAAGAGGGAAAGCTCGACCGCGTGACCGCGGACCTCGAGGACTTCTTCAAGCAGCTCTCCGATACTGAAGATGTGAGGAATATACTCTGGAGCTCCACTTTCGACTTTCAGGAAAGGAAGGGGATAATCGAGGATATAGGTCAAAAGAAAGGCTACGATAAATTAACGGTTAACTTCCTGACGCTCGCGATCGAGCTCGACAAGTTCAAATCACTCGTAAAATCCGAGCAGACAGTCGTCCAGAAGCTGAGAAAGGCCTCCGGCAGGCTCAAAGCGGAGGTAATTATGGCGACCGAGCCCTCCGAGTCCGACCTGGCAAGGATTAAGAGCGCGCTGACGAAGGCGGTCGGACAGGATGTGGAGGTTACATCCAAGGTCGACCCGGGAATTATCGGCGGAATAATCACGAAGGTTGAAGATAAGGTGTTCGATGGTAGTATAAAGACCCGGCTTGAGAGAATGAGAAACGTCCTCACGCGGTCCTGAAACCCCCTAATTTTATAAGGAGCGAAGAGATATGCAGGATTTAAAAATCGAAGAAATCGGCGAAATACTAAGGAACAGGATAAAGGGTTACGAAACCAAGATCGAAACCTCCGAAGTGGGTACAGTCATATCGGTAGGGGACGGTATCGCGCGGGCATACGGACTCGACCGTGCGATGGCGGGAGAGCTCGTCCAGTTCGCGAGCGGCCTCATGGGTCTCGTGCTTAACCTCGAAGAGGACAACGTGGGTATCGCCCTTTTCGGTGAGGACAAGGAAGTGCAGGAGGGTGACCTCGTAAAGCGCACCGGCAGGATAGCCGAGGTCCCGGTGGGTGATGACATGAAGGGCAGGGTCGTCAATGCCTTGGGACAGCCCATCGACGGCAAGGGTGAGATCAAGGCCGCCGCCACGAAGCCCATCGAGATCAAGGCCCCGGGCGTCGTTTACAGGCAGTCCGTACACGAGCCGCTCCAGACGGGCATCAAGGCTATCGACGCGATGATACCGATTGGAAGGGGGCAGAGGGAGCTCATTCTCGGCGACCGCCAGATAGGAAAGACGGCAATCGCGGTCGATACGATAATTAACCAGAAAAAAGAAGACGTTTACTGTATCTACGTCGCCATAGGGCAGAAGCAGTCTACGGTGGCTCAGGTCGTTGACAAGCTGAGAGAGCACGGCGCGATGGAATATACAACGGTCGTCGCGGCAAACGCGAGCGACCCGGCTCCGTTCCAGTTCATCGCACCTTATGCGGGCTGTGCGCTGGGCGAATATTTCCGGGACTCGGGAAGACACGCCCTTATTATCTATGATGATCTTACCAAGCACGCATGGGCGTACCGCCAGCTGTCTCTGCTCTTAAGACGCCCTCCGGGCCGCGAGGCTTATCCGGGAGACGTTTTTTACCTCCACTCGAGGCTTCTCGAGCGCGCGGCGAAGATGAGGAAAGAGGACGGGGGCGGCTCACTAACGGCGCTTCCGATAATCGAAACACAGGCGGGAGACGTTTCCGCGTACATCCCGACAAACGTCATCTCGATCACGGACGGTCAGATATACCTAGAGAGCGATCTCTTCTACTCGGGTGTGAGGCCCGCGATCAACGTAGGTCTTTCCGTATCCAGGGTAGGGGGCTCCGCTCAGGTGAAGGCGATGAAGAAGGTCGCCGGAACGCTCAGGCTCGAGCTCGCGCAGTACAGGGAAGTCGAGGCCTTCTCACAGTTCGCCTCCGACCTCGACAAGGCGACGCAGGCGCAGCTTGCCCGCGGCAGCAGGCTTGTAGAGGCGCTCAAGCAGGGCCAGTATGAGCCTATCGCCGTCGAGAAGCAAATATTGATCATCTTCGCGGTTAGTAACGGATACCTGGACGACTATCCGGTGGAATCGGTTAAAAAATATGAAAAGGAGCTTAATTCCTTCTTTGAATCCAAGTATTCGGATCTCCTCACGGAAATAAGAACCAAGAAGGAGCTTACGGACGACATAAGGGGAAAAATCCTCAGTGCGCTCGACGAGCTCAAGAAGCAGCTCGGGGAATTTAACTAAAATTACAAATCCTTTTTAACTGAGACAATAATAAAATGGCGAGTCTAAGACAGATTAGATCGAAGATAAAAAGCGTGAAGGGCACCCGCAGGATTATGAGCGCCATGAAGCTTATATCCGCAGTCAAGCTGAGACGGGCCCAGGAATTGCTCCTGTCCTTCAGGCCGTATTCGGACGCTTTTATGGAAATTACGAAGAACCTCGCGCGCAGGTGCGATCCCGAAAGGCATCCGCTCCTGAGGAGACCCGAGCAAATGAAGAGGCTCCATCTCGTGTTCATGACGTCTGACCGCGGGCTCTGCGGGAGCTTTAACAGCAACCTCATCAGGAAACTCGAAACCTATCTCGTGACGGACGCGAAGAAATACGAGGATATAAAGTTCACCTTCCTAGGCAGGAGGGGCAGGGATCACTTTTCCAGGAATAAAATCACCGGTGTCGAGAACTACACGGGGATCAACGAACGGAATTATAAAGAGATAGCGGAAAAAGTGGCGTCCGAGCTGGTATCCGAGTATGTCAGGGAAGAGACCGACGAAATAATCCTTGTTTACAACTATTTCAGGTCCGCTCTCACGCAGGTCATGGTATACGAAAGGATACTGCCGATAGAGCACGAAGCCGATACGAAGGACGAGTCGAGACCCATTGATTATCTTTACGAACCGACGAGAGAGGCTGTATTGAAAAAGTTGCTGACTAATTATGTCAGGGTCCGTGTGGAAAAGGCGATAGAAGAATCGCTCACGAGCGAGCACGCTTCGAGGATGACTGCGATGGAAAACGCCACGAGCAACGCGGACGACGTAATAAAGAAATTAACCCTTTTGGCCAATAAAACCAGGCAGGCGATGATTACGACCGAGCTTATGGACATTGTAAACGGTACGGAGTCTTTAAGGAAAGGAGGCGCAGATTAAATGGAAACCAATAACGGTAACAGTATGGGCAAGGTAATACAGGTCATGGGACCTGTGATCGACGTCGAGTTCAAGGAGGGGGGACTCCCCCCTATCTACACGGCGCTCAAGCTCACGAACCCGCTGCTTAACGATCAGAAATGGAACCTGGTTGTGGAAGTCGCGCAGCAGCTGGGCGGGAACAGGGTGCGCTGCATCGCTATGGATTCGACCGAGGGTATCAGGAGAGGCGAAGAAGCCATTAATACTGGAAAGGGCATAACCGTCCCTGTCGGAAAAGAGGCGCTCGGCAGGATACTGAACGTAGTCGGCGAGCCGATAGATGAAATGGGCCCCGTAAACACGGCAATGCGCTGGCCTATACACCGCGAGGCGCCTGAATTCGTCGAGCAGAGCACGAAGCTCGAACTATTCGAAACGGGGATCAAGGTCATCGACCTGATCGCTCCTTTTCTCAGGGGCGGTAAAATCGGTCTCTTCGGCGGAGCGGGGGTAGGAAAAACGGTCCTGCTTCTGGAATTAATACATAACGTGGCTAAAGAATACGGCGGCGTCTCCGTTTTCGGCGGCGTGGGGGAGAGGACCCGCGAGGGTAACGACTTCTGGGTGGAAATGAGGGAGTCCGGGGTTCTCGCGAATACTGGACTGGTATTCGGGCAGATGAACGAGCCCCCGGGCGCAAGGGCGAGGGTGGCGCTTACGGCGCTCACATTGGCCGAATATTTCCGCGACGAGCAGGGACAGGACGTTCTTCTTTTTATCGATAACATATTCAGGTTCACACAGGCGGGCTCCGAGGTATCGGCGCTCCTGGGCCGTATCCCTTCGGCGGTCGGTTATCAGCCTACGCTCGCTACCGACCTCGGGGAGCTTCAGGAGAGGATCACGTCGACCGTTAAAGGGTCGATCACATCCGTTCAGGCAATTTACGTCCCTGCGGACGACCTTACGGACCCGGCCCCTGCGACTACTTTCGCCCACCTGGACGGCACGATCGTTCTTTCGCGGCAGCTGACGGAGCTCGGGATTTATCCTGCGGTCGACCCGCTCGATTCGACGTCGCGTATCCTTGACCCTCTCATCGTGGGGCAGGAGCATTATCAGGTCGCGCGACGTGTACAGGAGGTGCTCCAGCGCTATAAGCAGCTCCAGGAAATTATCGCGATACTCGGTATGGACGAGCTCTCTGAAGAGGACAAGCTCGTCGTGGCGAGGGCCAGGAAGGTGCAGAGGTTCCTCTCGCAGCCGTTCCACGTCGCCGAGCAGTTCACCGGCACGCCGGGCAAATACGTTCCCATCAAAGAGACGATCGCGGCTTTTAAAGAGGTCATCGACGGGAATATGGACGATGTGCCCGAGCAGGCGTTCTACATGGTAGGGAACCTGGAAGAAGCGAAGGAGAAAGCGAAGCAGCTCGTTTCGTAATCTCGTAATCTAATGAATCCAACGCATGGGGCGGACCCGGGCCTGCCTCCTGGTAATTAAGGCAATAAAAGAGTCCCTGACTCCGAGGAGATATAGAATTGGCGGACATTCATCTACAAGTGATCACACCGGTAAATCTCATCGTTGACGAAAGGGTTGACGAGGTTGTAGCGCCCGGCGAGGCCGGTGAGTTCGGAGTCCTGCCGGGCCACGTGCCTTTTATCACCATACTCGCCGAAGGGGAGCTCAAATACAAGAAGGGCTCTCACGAAAAAAAGATGATAGTCGAAGGCGGTATCGCCGAGGTCAGGGACGATAAAGTCACTGTACTTACGGACAGAGTGATACTGGACTAACGGCGCCCCCTTTATTCCGTATTGCCCCCCCCACCTCCTAAATCCTGTTCAATATAGAGCTATTTGAACTATTTTTTGACTTCTGTATATACTTATTATTACCCGTCTAACGGAGGCAATCTTATGGCGTCATTCGAAACGACTTCGCAGGGGTTCGTGTTAAGGAATGATAAAGGTACGACATGCGAGCTGATTATCAATAGACCTGCCTCGTATAACGCCCTCTCGATCGAATGCATGGAGGCGCTGACATCGGAATTCGAGTCGCTATCGCGTGACGATAGCGTCAGCGTCGTAATACTCTCGGGCGCGGGAAAGGGGTTTTGCGCGGGGCACGATCTTAAGGAAATGAGGAGCAATCCTGAGAGGGACTTCTACGAAAAGACCTTCAATGAATGCTCGAAAATGCTGCTTTCAATAATTAAATGTCCGAGGCCTGTAATTGCGAAGGTGCACGGCGTCGCCACGGCGGCCGGCTGCCAGCTGGTAGCCACCTGCGACCTAGCCGTGGCCGACGAGAACGCGAGGTTCGCCACACCCGGCGTGAATATAGGTCTTTTCTGTTCTACGCCAATGGTTGCGCTGTCCCGCAATGTTTCGAGTAAGCATGCACTCGAAATGCTTCTGACGGGGGACTTCATTACTGCTGAACGCGCGTATCAGATAGGGCTTGTAAACCGTGTTGTACCTTCCCGGGAATTAGATAACGCTGCGCATGAGCTGGCTGAACAAATTGCGTCAAAATCGCCTTTGACCCTTGCGATTGGCAAGAGAGCATACTATGAGCAAATGGACAAGAATTTATTGAGTGCATATGAGTACTGTAGCCGCGTAATGGTCGAAAACATGCTGGCGAGGGACGCAGAAGAGGGGATAGACGCGTTTTTAGAGAAGCGGGAGCCCCGCTGGAAGGGCGTCTGAGGACCTTCTTAATATCTTCTTAACATTCCTTCGGTAGCATCTTTAAGTTTGTACGCTTATGGGGTCAGATATGCAGACCCGGAGTGGATATGTACGGATAAAATCAGAAGGGTAACGGTGGCATCGTATCCTTTTTTATTTCAGTCACTTTTGATTATATAATTGCAGGTATAAGTACCTCATCGGCCGTGTGAAATTCACCGGAGCCGATGAAATACATCAATATAGGTGATATTATGCGTGTAATTTACGGTTTGGTCTTGGCGGGATTGCTGTGCTCCATGTTCTCGTACGCGCCTTTCGCGCAGCAGGATAACGTCTCGCTTCCTTTTCTCATGGGGAGTAAGCGCGTTCTGATAATTGGCGAGTCCTACGGGCAGCCCGAATCCGCACAGTTCTTTTCGAAGACCGTAACCGAATACCTGAACGGGGGAGGGTGCCTCAAAGTCGGGCTCGAAATATCTTCCGATCAGCAGGAAACTCTCGAAAGCGCGATGAAGGGGGAGGCTCCTCTGTCTCAAATTCAAATAAACGACATTGTGGACAGCGTCACTTACAGGCAGATGCTGACCGACATGAGCGGGCAGATAAGAGCGGGGAAGTGTCTGTCCGTTCATGCTATAGATGCGCCTGGATCGGTGCCGGTAACGAGGGACGCATGGATGGAAAAGCAGGTCGTGAGCATGGTGGGAGATACGCCGGTCGTCCTTCTGGTCGGCAATATCAGGGCGGTCAAGGATTCGGGGGGTGAAGATACCGGAAAGCTCCTTGCCGAGCGAATGAGTGAAAAAACGCCCGGTGTGGCAACGGTGCTTCAGCACTGGAAGCCCGGCCGGTGCGAGAACAAAACGCTCGTATATATCAACGCAAAGGATGAAAGGGCTGGGATTTACATTAAGGAAACGGTGAAAGACATAACGCCCGTGACACCCGATGCGCCAGAAACCATCGCCAACGGCATTCTGGTCTGGAGCTGCGAGTCCGAGAACGT
>DATIET010000336.1:0-2558 GCA_035455615.1 Thermodesulfobacteriota bacterium | reverse complement strand
GACGAGAACAAAGTAAAGAGTCTCAAGAAAGGGCACGTGCCGTTCTATGAGCCCGGCCTCGAAGAGATAGTAAAAAAGAACCTCAAGGAAAAGCGCCTCCATTTCACGACCGATATAGGCTACGCGATTAAGAACTCCTTTATCGTCCTCATCGCTGTCGGCACCCCTCCCAATCACGACGGCTCTGCGAATATGGACGCCGTCCTTAGCGCCGCGAGATCGATCGGAGGGCACATGGACGAGTACAAGATAATCGTTACGAAGAGCACGGTGCCCGTCGGAACGACGGAAACGATACGCGACGAGATAAGGAAGCTGACCGAAGTCGAATTCGACGTAGCGTCTAACCCCGAGTTCTTGAAGGAGGGTAACGCGGTAGAGGACTTCATGAAGCCCGACAGGGTCATAATAGGCGTCGACAAGCCCTCAGTAGGCGGAATCCTGAAAGAGCTCTATTCGGCCTTCATGCGCTCGAGCGACAGGGCGATAGTCGTATCGATCAGGTCCTCGGAGCTCGCCAAATATACGGCCAACGCCATGCTCGCCACGAGGATCTCGTTCATGAACGACATCGCCAACCTGTGCGAGCTCGTCGGAGCCGACATATCCGAAGTCAGGGTCGCGATAGGCTCGGACGGCAGGATCGGACGCCATTTTCTCTTCCCCGGCATAGGTTACGGCGGCTCCTGCTTCCCGAAAGACGTAAAGGCGCTTATTAGCACCGCGAGCGCGCTCGGCTACGACCTCAAAGTCTCGAGGGCGACCGACGAGGTGAACACGAGGCAGAGGGAGCTCTTCTGGAACAAGATCACGGGTTATTACAAGAGCGGACTCAAGGGCAGGAGAATAGGGGTCTGGGGCATTTCTTTCAAGCCTGAAACGGACGACATAAGGGAAGCGCCCTCGCTATACATCATAGACAAGCTCATCGCCGCGGGCGCCAAAGTAGTCGTCCACGACCCGGTCGCAATGGAAAACGCGAGAAGGCATTTCGGCGACACCGTAGAGTACGGCGGGTCCAATTATGACGCGTGCAAGGGAGCGTACGGCCTCGTCATCAATACCGAGTGGAACGAATACAGGCAGCCCGATTTTACGAAGATGAAAGAGCTCATGAAAGACTACGTGATTTTCGACGGCAGGAACTTATACGACCCGGTGAAGCTCGGGAAGCTCGGGTTTACTTATTTCGGCGTCGGCCTGGGCGGCTAGATACCCATCTCCGCGTTCTTTTTCTTTCTCTTCCCATAGATCATGAGCTGGTACCTGTTCTGCAGGTGGAGCTTATGGAATATGTTCGTAATGTGCGCTTTCACGGTCTTTTCGCTGACCGATAGCAATTCCGCTATATCCTTATTGCTTTCCCCGGCGGCGATAAGCTTTATTATCCTTGACTCCGTTTTAGTAATTTTCGAGGATTTCGTTTCGTCTGCTTTTTTAGCGGCGGGAGCCGGATTTTTACCCGCTCCCCTCTTGATTACCTCAACGAGCTCGGTCGATGTCGTCTCGTGATTTACATTTATAAGGTTGGGAATCCCCTCTCCGGCCGTCCCTCCCTCTGTGAACTGGATAACCATTATCGCCGGTTTCTTTATTTCCCCGAGGCGCATGATCTTTTCGATATCGTACTCGGATTCCCTGTTGTCGAGGAAAATAAAATCCGGACTCAACTCCCTCGCGAAGCTTTTCAGATTCCTTAAGCCGGCCCCCTCCGCGACAATTGTCATGCCCGCTTCGAACTCGAGTATCTTTCGGAGGCCGTTCAATATCAGCTTGGAATCCGATATCAGGGCTATTTTGATTCCTCTATTTGTCATGGATTTCGAATTAATAAAATCGCAAAAACCGTGCCGTAAAATGATATGGATAGGAAAATACCCGGGAGCAGCCTTTTCGTTATGTTCGAATGCCTCGTCTTATCAGCCGGTTACGCGCTCTATTTGAGGAATTTCATATATGTTTTCTAGTCGATTTTTTAGAACGCTTAAATGTCTATAAACTTGCAAACTGGACAAAATTTAGGACAATCTAACAAATTACGTCATATTTTTGCCGGAATGCTGGTTGAGGAGGTTTCCGCATCCCGCAATCCCGGTTTTTTTAGAACGGGCATCCGCGGAGAAATATTTGCATCAAAAGATATTCAGGTAAAATGCCTGTATCTTTTTCAGCTAAGCATTGAATAGGTTTTGCGTATGCTTAATATAGTGAAAATAAAAGTTTAACAAGGGAACAGGAGGGTGAATGGCTAAATCTCTTGTAATAGTGGAGTCTCCCGCCAAGGCGAAGACCATAAAGAAGTATCTCGGTAAGAGTTTTGCCGTCGAGGCTTCTTCTGGGCATCTCGTCGACCTTCCGAGCAGCAAGCTCGGGGTCGACATAGAGAACGATTTCAACCCCCAGTACGTGGTCATCAAAGGCAAGAGCAAGTATCTTAATCAGCTTAAGAAGGCCGCCAAGGACGCGGATAAGGTCTACCTAGCGTCAGACCCCGACAGGGAAGGTGAGGCCATAGCATGGCACATCGCCGACAAGCTTAATATCAGGGATAAGTCCCA
>DATIET010000335.1:0-10200 GCA_035455615.1 Thermodesulfobacteriota bacterium | reverse complement strand
TGTGGGCCAGACGATTTACCGGCAACAAATATCGGAGCCGAGAAAGTTGCAGTCTGGCTTTTAGGAGAGAGCGACCGATTCCTCACTCGCTCGGAATCGTTTGTGAATGTCGGGAAATACAGCCCCACTTTACATGTTATCCAGGAGAATTTCAGCCACGAATTATTTAACATCTACTATTTCGAGCAGCGCGAGAAATCCAACTTTTGATTTTCTTGTCCGTCATCCTGAGCTACGGTTCCGAACAAGTGCAGGAACTGGACACCATAGGGATAATGCAACAATGCAATTATTCCACGGTCATTCTTTGAAGAACCCAAAGTATTCAGGATCTCATTTTTATCTTTTCTGTCATTCCCTACGGCTTTCTGCGGGAATCCGTTCCCCTCACGACTCGCGCTTTTTCAGCTCCTCGTCTATCTTGTGCATGTAGTCGCTGTCGGCGGCCGTCTTTTCCGTCCTTTTACCGGAATCGGCCGGGCTCTTGCTCCCTTGTGATTTGAGGTATATCCCGATGCCGAGCGCTCCGAATACGATCGCGAGGCCGGGTAGCAGCCATAAAAGCCAGTTCACGCCCCTGGGCGGCGGGGATGCCAGTATGGTCTCCCCGTACCGGTTTACGAAATACGCGATTACTTCCTCTTTCGATTTCCCTTCTTCCAACTGCTTCCTTATTATCTGCCTCATGTCCTGGGCGAGGTTGGAATTCGATTCCGCTACGCTCTGCCCCTGGCAGACCGGGCACATCAGCAGATGCGCTATCTCGTTGACGCGGTCGTCCAGGCTCTCGGCTGTGGAAATCCCCGGAAGGAAAATCAGAAACAGAAGGGTAAATATCGCGGCTATATTTCTGTTCTCTATCGTCGGCATGGTTATAACAGGCTTTTGTTCCCTAGTTCGTCGAGGGCGAATCCCTCTCCGGCCCGGCTGCCCTGTTAACGTAATAATCGATTATTTCCTCAGTCAGCGGCCCGTTGTACTTATCGGTAATTATACCCGAGGGGCCGATGAAGTAGGTTTCGGGCACGCCCCCTATGCCGTAGTCGACCTGTATCTCTTCTTCGGGGTCGATCCCCTGGGGGTATCCCCCTCCGAATTTCTCGATGTAAGAAGATGCGCTTCGATTCTCGTCCCATACATTAACGCCTATGAATACGACGTTTTTATCTTTATATTTGAGCCACGACTGCTCGAGTGCCTGGGCCTCCTGCCTGCACGGCATGCACCAGGACGCCCAGAAGTTGAGAAGCACGGTTTTCCCTTTCATCTCCGACAGGCTTACCCTTTTCCCGTCGAATAGCTTGAGCGTAAATTCGGGCGCATCCTTCCCTACCAGAGGGGACGTCTTCACGGTCTCCCTATCCCCGAAGAGGGCGTATCCGAGAAGGGCCAGCACCAGGAATATGATGACCAGTACCCCCAGCTTCGTACCTGTGTTTAATATGCTCATTTATCTTTTCCCCGGTATTATTTCTGTACCGATATTATAGCCAATTGCGGGAATCTTGCATCATAAGGGGCTTTTCCGCGTATAATTTTATAGTTAATCTGTTAAGGGATTTTTATCGGCAGTTGTGATATAATATTTTCTCGGGTTTCCGGGTCACCTTCGGTACACATGAATAGAGACAAAGCTCATGAATAGAGACATAGATAACGTCAGGAAAACGAGCATGAGGCTTCATGACGAAGAAGTGGAGCGGTTCCGGGCGCTCCTCGAATATAATATTCTCGATACCGGGTCCGAGCCTGCCTTCGACGAGCTCGCGCGGCTCGCGGCCTATGTCGCGAAGACCCCGATCGCCCTTATAACGTTCGTTGACGAGAACAGGGAGTGGATCAAATCTGTAATCGGCATAGACAGCGAGATGAGGGAGGTCCCACGCGACAAGTCCTTCGGCGCTTATGTCATAAATCACCCCGAAGACGTGCTTTCGGTATCGAGGCCTCTCGAAGACGAGAGAACCAGGCAGAACCCGTTCCTCCAATCGTATCCCGATATAAATTTTATTGCGGGTCTCCCGCTCATAGAAAGAAACGGACACAGGATCGGCTCACTTTGCGTGGCGGGCTTTCAACCCAAAGACCTGAGCTACGAGCAGGTCTCTTCGCTTCGGACGATCGCCGGGAGCGTGATCCTTCAGCTCGAGCAGAGGCGGAGCGTTCCTGACTCAGGGGAAGGGGTTCCCGCGTTCAGAATCGACGGCGATAGTACGCTTCCGGAAAGAGGAATTCCGAAGGGTGAGGGGCCTAATGTCATTCATACACTGACAGGCGAAGCGGCTGACATCGGGGAGAAAATATTCCGGGAATTGGATATAGACGGCGAAGAGGAGAACAGCCTGGCCATCAGGCAAGACATACAAGACCTCATCGGCAGGCTCCAAAGGCAGAACGGGAAACTCGTTTTGCTTTGCGAGATGGACGAATTGCTTCAGGCTTCGCACGACGTGGAAGAGGTCTATACGATAGTCATGAATTACAGCAATAAACTGTTTCCGGGAGAGACGGGAGCCTTATTCATAAACAACGATGTACTGAGCATACTCGAATGCGTTTCTACGTGGGGGGACGAGCTCAAAAGCGAGAGCGAGTTCCTGCCCGATAAATGCTGGGCGCTCAGACTCGGAAGGCTCCATTACGTGAATAGATCGCCCGCCGAGCTTTACTGTCAGCACCTCACCGGGACGTCCAATAACGACTATTACTGCGTCCCGATGCTTGCAAGGGGCAAGACCCTCGGGCTTCTCTACCTCCAGAGCGGCGTACAGAAAACAGAGGGGTCCGACAGTGAGCGGGAGGTCGTCTATACCAGCCATATCGTTTCGACCATGGCAAAGCTCACTGCGCTCGCGCTCGGCAACATAAAGCACCATGAAACGCTCCAGAACTACGCGATTTACGATTCCCTCACGGGTCTTTTCAACAGGCGGTATATGGAGGAGACGCTCAAGAGGGAAATCAGCAGGGTCGCGCGAAACAAGGAGCCACTCGGTCTGATAATGATCGATATCGACCACTTTAAACAATATAACGATAGCTACGGGCATGCAGCGGGAGATATGCTGCTGCGCAGCATCGGCGAATTTTTCAAGGACAGCATTCGTCGTGAGGATATCGCATGTCGTTACGGAGGGGAGGAATTCGTTCTCATACTCCCGGGATCATCCCTCGACAATACTTGCAGGAGGGCCGAGCAGCTCCACGAGGAAATAAAGCGGGTCCGTGTACGGCACCGCGGGAGTTTCATGAGCTCGGTAGAAGTATCGATGGGCGTGGTCGTCTTTTCCGAACACGGCTCCTCCGCGGAGCTGCTGCTGGAATCGGCAGACAGGGCGCTATATAAAGCCAAAGCCCAGGGGCGTAACAGGATAGTGGTCGCCTGAGGACCCCGAAAAATCCCCCTCCTGCTTATCCGTCGCGTATCCTACTGACCCTGAGAATTCGCGAACGCCTTCAGGTCCTCTGTGTTTTCGAAATAGTAAACCTTCCCGTCGGGCGCGGCCCCTATCACGGCGGTGGATTTATCCACCTCTTTACCGCTCACGGGGTCGGTCGCCATCCGGCTGGACGGGTCTTCTTTCAGCTTCGCTTCGCACATCTGGCAGCAGCCGTAGTACATTTTGCCTTCGACTGCCACGGGTATCTGCTCCTTGTCGTAGAGCTGGTTCGTGACCATACATACGTATTTCGACTCCACCTGTTTGAGAGGCTGGGGACTATTACCCTGCGCACTTGTGTCGCTCCCCTGGTTTTGCGCCCTCGCCTGAACAGTGTAAAGCGTGAGAGCCGATATCAGAACCAGAGCGAAAATCAATAATGAACCGATCCTTGAACTTCCCGTACTCATAACTAAACCCTCCTGTGTATCTTTAGTGCCTGTACGAATGAATTATAAATGATCTCCCGCTCCTATTCTATTTATCTTTAATGATTGTGATGATGACCGTCCGGATTCTTTCCCGCCTCGCTCTTCATCTGTTTATACTCCTCGGGAGTCATATCGGGGAGCCTCATGATAAATGCCGTGATTCCCCATATCTCGTCGTCCGAGTGCGTGGAGCCTGATTCGGGCATTCCGGTCATCTTTATTCCGTTCTTTATGACCCAGAAAATCTCCGCCGGTCTCAGCACTCCAACAACTTCGGCGAGGGCAGGGGGGGCGGGGTTGAATTCTTTTGCCGGATCGGTGCCGGGCGCCCCGTGGCATCCGACGCACATATTGTCATAGTGCTCGAACCCCTCCCTGACGAGCGTCTCTCCTTCTAGGGAAGGTTCCTTAATCCCTTCCGAGTGTTTCCTCACCGAGCTCATTTTTACCGTATTGAAGACCCACGTCGCGATCTCCGAGTGCGGCACGGTCGCAGCTATGTTGTAGGTCCCCGAATATATAAAAATCACGGCGCCTAAAATAATAAAACATATGAGAATGAAAAATGCTCTGATCATTTTCTTTACCTTCCTCCCTTGTAGAATGGATCGTTCAAATTGAAACCGGCGTTCAACCGAAGACATGTAAGTGTATAATTCTATATCGGCGTATCACCCGGAATCCTTTCTGCGATTATTATAAACTTTATTGTCCCGATTGGCTTTCTTCTGTCATCGTCCGACCTTCAACAATTTAGCATTTATAGCGACTATTATCGTGCTCAGCGACATGAATACCGCTCCCAGCGCGGGCCCTAAAAGTATCGCAGGATAGAGGACGCCGGCAGCGAGCGGTATGGCGACGACGTTATAGCCGGTCGCCCATAAGAGGTTTTGGACCATCTTTCTATATGTGGCTCTCGAAAGACCGAGAATTGCGACCGCGTCGAGCGGATTGCTCCTGACGAGTACGATGTCTGCGGTCTCGACAGCTACGTCTGTGCCCGCCCCAATCGCAATGCCTACATCGGCCTGAGCCAGCGCCGGAGCGTCGTTGACGCCGTCCCCCGTCATTGCGACGATCAATCCCCTCGACTGGACCTCTTTTACTTTTGCCGACTTTTCATCGGGCAGTACCTCGGCAAAATACTCATCCAGGCCTATTTCTTCCGATACCCATTTTGCAACCTGCTTGTTATCGCCCGTGAGCATCATGCACTTTATTCCCATGTCCTTGAGCATTGAAATTGCCTCTTTGGATTCGGGTCTCACGATATCCGCCAGGGCCAGCGCTCCTTTTAAAACTCCCTCAACTAACACGAATACGACGGTTTTCCCCTGGGATGAAAGTTCCTGAATCCTTTCGTCATCGATTCTTATATTTTGTTCTTTCAGGTATCCGGGGCTTACGACCTTAATGTTTCTGCCGTTTACGTTCCCTTCCGCGCCTTTCCCGGTAATAGCCCTGAAGTTTTGAACGGGAAAAGTCCCCCTGGCCGACGAGACGATCCCTTTCGCAATCGGATGCTCGGAGTGAGCTTCCACGGATGCGGCATATTTCAGCAGCTCCTCTCCGTTCATATCCTTGTCAAATATTATCGAATCCGTAACGCCGAATTTGCCCTCGGTCAATGTCCCCGTTTTATCGAAAATGATCGCCTGAATATTTCTTGCTTTTTCAAAAGCCGCCCTGTCCCGAATCAGTAAGCCGTTGCTTGCGGATAGAGCCGTTGACACCGCAACGACTAATGGAACGGCCAATCCGAGTGCGTGTGGGCAAGCTATGACCATCACGGTCACGGTCCTCTCAAGCGCGAAGGCGAAGTCCTTGTGTGCTATGGCTAACCATACGAATATCGTTATGGCGCCGCCCCCCAGTGCTACAATTGTGAGCCATACGGCAGCCCTGTTCGCCAGGTCCTGGGTCCTTGACTTGCTCTCCTGGGCTTGCCTGACAAGCTCGATTACCTGTGAGAGGTAGGAGTCCTTCCCGGTCTTCTTTACTTCTGCCGTTATCGATCCTTCGCCGTTTACAGAGCCGCCTATTACCTTTGCGCCCTTTATTTTAGATACGGGAACGGATTCTCCCGTCAGCATCGACTCATTAACGGATGACTCTCCATCAACCACCTCTCCGTCAGCGGGAATTTTTTCTCCCGGCTTAACAAGCACTCTGTCTCCGGCGTTGAGCTCGCTGAGCGGGACGTCTTTCACGCTTCCGTCAGGCATGACTTTGTGGGCGTCAGACGGCATCAGCCTTACGAGCTCCTCAAGCGCTTTCGATGCGCCCATAACCGATTTCATCTCGATCCAGTGGCCGAGCAGCATAATGTCGATCAGTGTAGCGAGCTCCCAGAAAAGTATATTTCCGCTCAGGCCGAATACCACTGCGCTGCTATAGAGATATGCCGTGGTTATTGCGACGGAAATAAGTGTCATCATTCCGGGCTTGGCGGCTCTAAGTTCGGAGAGCACCCCTTTGAGAAAGGGATAACCGCCATAGAAGAAGACTACGGAGGAAAGTCCGAACAGGACGTATCGGTTGCCGAAAAACCTTATAGAATCCCCTAGACCCAGGAATTGCTGTATCATGGGGGAGAGAATTAATATGGGTGCTGTAACGATTAGAGATACCCAAAATCGCCTCTGAAAATCCGAGACCATGTGCTGATGATGGGAGTGCTTAGAATGTTTACTGTTAGAATGATTCATGTGATTCATCCTGTAAAATACCTCCCCGGCTTGTCAAATTTGGAAATTCGTTGCTTCCTTTATTCCGGTGACTATATAAGCAAAGCCGCCGTATAGTTCAGTGATGGTCGAATTCGAGAGATATCTATCAATCGATTCCCAGGGATGGCGCGATGACATTTCCAGCGACACACCGAACGGACTCGTGATTAAAACACCAAGTGGAGCAAGGAAAGAGAGCCGATTCGAAGGTAGCTTAAAATCGAGAATTACAAACCGTTTCCGTTGTGCCAACGCGTTGCATCCGTTCCTGATAATCAAATCAAATTCAGGAACGAGTGTTATCGCGAATGTTGACAGTATTCCGTCCACCATATCAGGGAATTTATATTTTGCTGCATCGCATTCGACCAGCTCGACATTTGACCATTTATTTTCTTCTACTCGTTTTTTAGCCTGGGTAATCATGTAATCTGTTATATCGACTCCTATGATTTTTCCTTCCGGCCCCACAAGCTCCTCTAGTAAATTGAAATTCAAACCTGTTCCGCATCCTATTTCGATTACTGTATCACCCCTCGCCAGATTCAGCGCGCTCACGGCTAACTTTCTGTATGCCCACTCCCTGAATCCTATCAGGTAGTAGAGGTTGGCGGTTATGTCGTAGTGCTTTGCTCTCTTGCGGTAAAGCTTTATTAAATCATCTTTACTTGGTATTTCCATAATCCTTCCCCCATTCTATTTTTGAAACTTCCCCGGGTACTTGAGACTGGAGAAAGCTCATACCCGGGGAAGGTCATCCCGTTACTGAGGCTCCGGGGAATCCTGGCCCTGCGTCTGCTGTGCCATCTTCTTGTGCTCTGCCGCCATCGCTCTATACTGCTCGGCGGACGCCGTTGAATCCTTCGACAGCTTATCGCAGTGGGTCGTCATACCGGCCATCTTCCCCCCCTGGTACGCCTTTGCCATAGCCGCGTGCAAAGTTGCCTTCTTTTCCATCATGACCGCCTGCTCTTCGTAGTATTCTGCGATCTTCAGATGGTCTTCGGGCGTGTCCGCTGTCTCGATCAGCACGGTAATGTCCACTTCCTCCTGGGCGTTCGTCGGGATTTCCCTATTAAGAGAAAAAACCAACATAGTCACGGAGAAAGCTGTTAAAAGTAGCATCGACTTCTTCATTTGTATCACCTCCTGTTTTTATGACATTTTTTTAGTTTTTTTATGGATGGTGCCCCTCGTGTTCACTGGAGGAATCTTCCTCTTTCTCTTGCGCGGGTTCGTTCCCCGTCGTTTCTCCTTTTTCCATCATCATTCCGCCCTTCATCATTCCGCAATCCATGGGCATCATCCTCATAACCTGTTTAAAGTTTTCCGGACCTACTGTTTTTCTTATAGCTGTGAGCGCATCTATCGTCATATCCGCTATCTCGAGGCTCAGCTGATTCGACGTCTTTATTTCCGATTTTAACTTTGCGGGGTCGAAGTCAGGGTCGTGCATCATATCCATGATCTTCATATGAGAGATTTTGAAATCGGCTCCCTTCCGGACGATCGGATACAGATACTTTTCTTTGATCTCTGCAAGCTCCTTTTTTTGAGCGTCTGTAAGGTCGAGGGCGCCCGCTTTCATCAGGATATGGTGAACCATCATGCCGTACATCATGGAGCCGCCCATCATATGACCGCCCATACCCTTTTCCATCCCCATCATCATTCCTTTGGACATCATATCCGGTTGCTCGCCTTTTTGCTGTGTCATCTGCTCGGCAAAGGAAATGCTCGTGAAGCATATCAATATAAACAGCGTTATTGATGCTTTGGTCTTCATTGAAGAACCCTCCTTAAATTGGTTTTTAGACATTTACACTTCAAATCTTTATTCTTGTTTTTTCCTTTTTAGCTCGCATATTCGTTTGATTTCTTTGATAATCCCCGTTCCTTCCATAACGTGTAAATCACGGGGATGATCAAAAGGGTCAGTATGGTCGAGGTGATGAGTCCCCCGACCATTGGGGCGGCTATCCTCTTTATCATGTCCGCCCCCGTACCGGTGCTCCACATGAGGGGCAGGAGCCCGAGGAGCGTCGTCCCGACTGTCATGACCTTGGGCCTGACCCTCTCCGCCGCCCCCTCCATCACGGCCCCTTTTAAATCCTCTTGATTGCTCATGGCGTTCTCTCTGACCCGTCTTTCATAAGCCTCGTCTAGATAAATTATCATTACGACACCTGTCTCGGCGGCGAGGCCCGCAAGGGCGATTATGCCCACCCAGACGGCTATGCTCATGTTGAAGCCGAGCAGGTAAAGCAGCCATACGCTCCCGACGAGTGAAAATGGGACGGAAAAAAGCACTATAAGGGATTCGGTAACAGATTTGAAGTTGATATACAAGAGAAGGAATATGATGAATACGGTCACCGGTACGATGTACTTCAGCCTTTCTTTGACCCTCAGCAGGTATTGATACTGCCCCGCCCATTCGAGGTAGTAGCCCGGGGGCAGCTCGACTTCTTCAGATACTATTTTTCTGGCCTTATTTACGTAGCCCTCGTAGTCCTTGCCTTCCACGTCGACGAATACATAGCCCACCTTCTGTCCGTTCTCGTTCCTTATCTCGGGCGGGCCGGAATTGAAGCTTATGTCGGCCAGGAGCGTTATCGGCACCTGTGCTCCCGAAGGAGCGGCTACCAGGACCCTGTCCAGTTTTTCGACGTCGGTCCTGAAATCGCTTTGATACCTCACGTTTACCGGGTACCTCTCCTGTCCTTCGACCGTTTGCGATATGTTCTTCCCGCCTATCGCCGTTTCTATAACGTCCTCAACTTCCCCGACGGTGAGGCCGTACCTGGCGGCCTTTTCCCTGTCTATGTCGAAATCGAGGAAATACCCCCCGGTGGTCCTTTCGGCGAACGCGCTCCTCGTACCGGGGACTTCCGAGAGCGCCTTCTCGATCTCGATCGCTATATCCTCGATGGTTTTAAGATCAGAGCCGAACACCTTTATACCGAGATTGCTCCTGAAGCCCGACGTGAGCATCTCGGTCCTCGTCTGGATCGGCATCCAGAATATGTTCGCCATGCCGGGGAATTTTACCGACTGATTCATCTCCGCTGTCAGCTTGTCCCACGTCATCCCCTCCCTCCACTCGCTCTCGGGCTTGAGCGTGATGACCGTCTCCACCATGCTTAAGGGTGCAGGGTCAGTTGGCGATTCGGAGCGGCCTATCTTGCCGAATACCCTCTCCACCTCCGGGAATTTCATGAGCATTTTGTCCTGTATCTGAAGGATCTTTGCAGCCTCCGTTATAGACATTCCGGGGACGGCTGTGGGCATGTACAAAATAGTCCCCTCGTTGAGAGGCGGCATGAATTCCGAGCCCAGTCTTAGAAACGGGATGATCGAAACCAGGAGTATTACGACCGAGGATATTATCACGGTCTTTTTAAAGCGCAGAACGAAATCCACCAGAGGCTCGTAGGCCCGTATGAGGAACCGGCTTAACGGGTTTTTTTCTTCCGGTTTCACTCTTCCCCTTATAAAAATTGCCGCGAGCGCCGGGGTTATGGTTATCGCGAGGACGGATGCGAAGAACATTGAGAATGTCTTGGTGAACGCGAGCGGTTTAAAGAGCCTCCCTTC
>DATIET010000334.1:0-8299 GCA_035455615.1 Thermodesulfobacteriota bacterium | reverse complement strand
TCTCGTATCATAGCCGTCGGGAAGTTTAAATTTATGGGAGCCCTCGAGGAGATTCCACCCGTAGTTTTGCCCTCCCCTGCTGCCCCCGGGCTGAAAATCCACCTCCTCCCACTTTCCCTCCCCTACGTCGGCGATATACATATCCCCTGTCTCCGAGTCGAACGAAAAGCGCCACGGGTTTCTCAAACCGTGCGCCCATATCTCGGGACGAGCACCGGACACACCCTTGAACGGATTGTCGGCCGGAATCCCGTAAGGTTTTCCGGCGTCCACATCTATCCTCAGCATTTTCGCGAGCAGAGTGTCCAAATCCTGCCCGTTCCCGGACGGGTCGCCAAAGGACCCGCCGTCCCCCGTGCCTATATAGAGATAACCGTCGGGGCCGAACTGTAGCTGTCCGCCGTTGTGGTTGGACGCAGGCTGTCTTATTTTCAGAATGATCCTCTCACCGGCGCTGTCAGCCCGGTCGGGGTCTTTACCGCCATGAAACTCCGAAATTATGGTATCGCCTTCGAGGTCCGTATAGTTTACGAAGAACCTGCCGTTCTCCTCGTAGCGGGGATGGAAGGCAACGCTCAGCAGACCCCGCTCGCTCTCCTTCGAGCGCACTTTATGAACGATGTCGAGAAAGGGTTCCTCCAGGGTTTTACCGTCCTTAATAATCTTGATGCGCCCCGCCTTTTCCACGACGAAAATCCTGCCGGAGCCGTCGCCTGCGTTCGCGAGATACACGGGGAGCTCGAAACCGGACTCAAAGGGAGTCAATTTTACTTTTGCCCAGGGATCGATATATGCGGCATTCCGGGAGCCGGCTGCGGGGGTATCCTGTATCAATCTGCTCCTTGTGTACCCGAACCCGACCCAGAGCTCACTCCGGTAATAATACGCCAGCACCGATAGTAAGATTATCAAGAGCAATAACAGCCTTATTCTTCTATACAATATTTCCTCGACGCGGGTCCGGGCCGAAGCCCTCAAGTCCATCTAATATTTTACTTGATATACGGACCTCCCGGCTCTATCTTTAAGCTGTTATCGGGAGCCTCAATAAAATATCCGCTTCTCAGGAACATTCAATTCAAACCGAACCGCTCATGAATAAATCGAACGATAACCTGAAAGACCTCGAGCTCCTCATACGTTCTCATTACAGCATCATATTCATGGAATCCGCCGAAGAGGAGCGGGCGGAGACGCTGCTCAAGCTGCTGGCCGGCCGTCTGAAAATCCCCTATTTCTACTGGACCAGGACGAAGGGACTCAATCGCGGGGACATAGAATCGAAGGGGCCTGTATACGGAACCGCGGACATCTCGCTCGCTTTGAAACACATAGAAGCGTCAGGGTTTCAGGCAATATACCACCTTAAGGATGCTGCAGACCTGCTCGAGGATAAGACCGTATCTCAAATGCTCAAGGATGCGGCGGCCCCATATACCAGGAATTACGGCGCTATAGTCATAACCGGGCAGAACCTTAAAATCCCGGACAGCATCAAGCAATCGAGCGCATGGTTCGAACCGACCGGCCCGGGACGGGACGAGTACAGACGTTTGCTCGGCCGCGTAGTGAGCGACCTCCACTCCAGAGTGAAAACCGACGTTAGGCTGTCCGGGGAAGACACCGAGAGGTTGCTCAATAATCTGAGAGGGCTCACGCTGACTGAGGCCGAGAAAATAATTACGAGGATCATAGTCGAGGACGGGACACTCGACCCGGAAGACATCGGGAGGGTGATAGAGGCGAAGAAAGAAATCGTAGAGCGCGACGGTGTTCTCGAATATTATCCCGCCGAAGAAGGACTGTCCGGCGTCGCCGACCTCAGGACCATCAAGTCCTGGCTGTCGAAGAGAAAAGAGATTATCGCAAACCCGGAAAAAGCGGCTGAGTACGGCCTCTCTTTCCCCAAGGGGATTCTGCTGCTCGGAGTTCCTGGATGCGGGAAGAGCCTGTCGGCAAAGGCCGTTTCAAGAGAATGGGGACTCCCGCTCCTCAAAATGGACCCTTCGAACCTATACAACAAATACATAGGAGAGAGCGAAAAGAATTTCAGGCGGGCAATGGAAACGGCTGAGAAGATGTCCCCCGTCGTATTGTGGATCGACGAGATCGAAAAGGCTTTCTCGGCAGGGGGCGTAACCGAGGACGGGGGGGTATCGGCGAGGATATTCGGGACCTTCCTCTCGTGGCTCCAGGAGAGGAGCGGGGACGTCTTCATCGTCGCAACCGCAAATGACGTGGAAAAGCTACCTCCCGAATTCCTCAGGAAAGGACGCTTCGACGAGATATTTTTCATCGACCTGCCCGACGAAGAGACGAGGAAATCCATATTCGAGATACATTTAAAAAAACGGGGCAAGGACGTTTCCCTTTTCGACCTTCCCCAGCTCGTCCGGATGACGGAAGGGTTCAGCGGGGCCGAGATCGAGCAGGTAGTAGTTTCCGGGCTCTATACCTCTTACTCCGCAAAGAAAGAGCTCGACACCGGCACGCTCGCGGGCGAGATAACCGCTACGCGGCCTCTGGCCGGGATTATGGCGGAAAAGATATCCCGGTTAAGGGAGTGGGCGTCCGGGAGGACCGTGAGCGCGCACTGAAATTCGATGCGCCCTCTCCACTCATTCTCTATTTGCTTTTCAGAGCGAACGAGAACATCACCATCGTCAGGCCGTTGATTAGGAAATATATTCCGACGAGCAGCCCGATGATAAATGCGCTGCTCTCGGGGAATTCCCCCCAAATCATGATCCCGAGGATTACGGAAGCGACCCCGCTCACTAGGAGCCATATCCAGTTTGGCGCAGGCTTCATCTGTATCGCGTGAATAATTTTGAAAAAACCTTCTACAAGTAAAAACGCTGCCAGGAGGATTGTCAGCGTAAGCACGCCCTGCATGGGATTTTTCAGCAGAAGCACACCGACTATAACGTAGAGTATGCCGCTTAATAGTATAAGCAGCAGCCTTTTCCAATCCCCGGTAAAAAATGCGCCGATTATAGAAATCACGCCGCCGATTATCAGGACGAACCCGATTAATATATCTACCGCGATTGTGGCTGCCATTGGGGATCCGGTTATCACGAGACCCATAATTATATACGCTATGCCCAGGGCGAGCAGCCAGCCCCAGTTTTGTCTGATGCTCTCCGCTATGGAAGTGCCGTTCATGTATTGTCCTCCTTGTGATCGTATCGGTGTTTGCGACGTCCTACAAATTATAAGCTCATTTTGGTTTTATTAATATCCATACGAAATTATTCCGGGAGGCCCAGTATCGAGCGGATTTAATATTTTAGCATAAGGTATTACTATCCGTCTCCGAATCATGATACAATGTCGGTACGTATCAATTATCGTGTTTAATTTAAACATTCCCGGGGGTCGAAAAAATCAATGCAAAAATCATCACTTGTTTTATTTATCGCGATATCAATAATCATACACGCTATTCCGTCGGTTTTCGGCAGCTCAAATGCATATGCTCAGGATAAGGAAAAACCCGGGGCTAAACCCGATAGCATATTCACCCCGGTCGTCGTTTCCGTCATCAGCGCGCCCGACCCCGTCAAAGGCTCGGACAGTATGTACCATTTCGTCTATGAGCTCGAAGCCCTAAACGCGACGGGTCTCGCGTGGACAATCGACTCGATCGATGTATTGGGGGACGGCAAGCCCGTTGCATCGTTCAAGTCTGAAGAGCTTAAGAACCGCATGGAATTATTAAAGGACAAATCCCCCTCGACCACGCTTCAGCCGGGTGAGGCGGGGGTAATCTTCATCCACTTCTCTATGGAAGGAGACGACATACCCGGCAGCATAGCGCACAAAATCACCATCTCCGTCCCGAACGGCATACCGGAAGGCTTCAAAAATTTTGCGGGAATACCCGCCGACTCTGAGTCTTACGCCTATATGACCGGCGTTACGGTTGTCGGCTCCCCCGACGCGATAGTTATAGGCCCTCCGCTCGAAGGGAAAGGCTGGGTTGCGGCTGACGGGTGCTGTGATGCGAAGAGGCATATCCGGGCCCTGATGCCCATAGACGATAAACTCGTCGTCGCACAGCGCTTTGCAATAGACTGGGAGATGATAAACGGGGA
The DNA here is from genome assembly GCA_035455615.1 of Thermodesulfobacteriota bacterium. Lineage (GTDB taxonomy): Bacteria > Desulfobacterota_D > UBA1144 > Nemesobacterales > UBA2774 > 2-12-FULL-53-21. Next base: position 4,199 of record DATIET010000334.1, on the reverse strand, counting down.
CAGAAAGATATTTGTCGGAGACCCGAAGGACGTCGAGAGTTATTTCGCATACGGACAGAACGCGGTTGCAGCGGCTGACGCGAAAGTAATTACCGCGATAGACAAATACAAAGACCAGATACCGGGCGAGCTCCCTCCCGGCATGACGCTCGAGGAAGCGGACGGCAACCACATAGTGCTCGATCTCGGGGGCGGGAAGTACGCATTATATGCGCATCTCAAACCGGGGAGCGTGAAGGTTAAAGCGGGCGATACGGTTAAGCGCGGTCAGGTCATGGGTATCGTCGGGAACACCGGAAACACTTCCGCCCCGCACCTCCATTTTCACGTGATGGACGGCCCGTCCACGTTAGGCTCGAACGGGCTCCCTTATGTTATAGACGAATTCGAGAGTAAGGAAAAGGCGCCCTCGACAGAGGCATTCGACAAGGCGGAGATTGAGGGAATCCCGCTCGAAGTGGTGCCTGTGGATAAGCCGGGAATACATAAAAACGAGCTGCCTCTCGACCAGAGCGTGGTTGTATTCACCGTAACGGGCAATTGATTCGCTTTCAATAGGATTAAGATAATCGACAGGTCACGCCGGTTAGAGATGGAACCGTGTGACAGTTAATCACCGCCGGAGGCCTTCTTTAATTCAAATCATAGATAATAGCCGATATTTCTCCCTCGTCGTTAAAAACCGCAATTGCTTCGGCTATGTTCTGCAGCTGGCCTATATCGTTCACGTATAAACCGTAAGCGAGACGCTTGCCGCTCTTCGCGTCGATATAACCGGCAAAGACCTGCGCCTTGAAAAACCTGTCGAGAACCGTTGTTCCCGTCTTGGCATATACTTTTCCTATCGCGGGCTCGATAACCGGATTGGGCGGGTTAACACCAACTGAGGCCAGAGACCCGTCTACGCCCAATATCGGGAACGAATCGAAATAAGGGATGAAAACGCCCCGTTTACTCATCTCTATCAAAAGTTTTACCGTCGCGCTCGGAGCCGCCTGGCTGTCAGGGCTCCCGCTCCCGTTCGTGGGGAAATTGAACTCAGAGCCTTTCAAACCGAAATCATTGATCAGGGTCTCTCTTTCCGCCGCCAGGGCGTCCCCTATCGTCCTCACTCCCTTGGCGAGACCGAAAAGCATGAGACTCAAATTAGCGCCCAAATTGTGGCTTACTTTCAATATAAGCTTTGTATATTGTGAATAGGGAAGCGATACGAGCTCGGCAGCCTTGGCGTCTTCCCTGTATGAATTCCGGGGGGGCAGATTATCGGATTGGTTCTTTGCAATCGTGTCTGCTGTGACTTCGACCCCGGCCCTCTCCAAAGCTTCGATGAACACTATCCGTGCATAGGACGCAGGGTCTTCCACTTTGAAAGTTTGCACTAGCGTCTCCACACCCGGGAGGCCGGGTTTAAAACCGACCGGTATTTGTCCCTGGACCTTCCCCTTGCAGCCCTTAAAACCTATGCAGCTCGGATTGAACGAGAAAAGAGTTATGTCCTCTGTCTCTCCTTCCGGAACGGTTATAACGTCGGCTTCTACATCGAAAGCGGCGGATTTGGGACGCCAGTCGACTATCGCGGGCCGACCGGGCTCAGTAGGGATTATGGTCACGTCCACTAGATTGTCATTGATGATAATAGGAGTTATTAATACGTTACCGTTCGGCACCCTGAAGTGGTCAAAGAGCCTGGCGTCGATTATAACGTCCCCTTCGACCTTCTTTATACCGGATGCCGCCACCTGTGCGGCAAGCTCATTGATACCCGCAAGCGGGTCGGGCTTCGTCAGGATAGCGCTGCCGAGTGAATTGGCCTCCGTATGATCGAAGCTCGTAAACGCCACCGTGCCCTCGGGCGTATTCCTCCCCCCCATCGTGAGATCGCCTTTCGCCACGAGGATTAAATCCCCGGTCAGAGTACCGTTCCGGCTGACATCCCCCCGCCGATAGACGGGGGTTTTAAATCTGTGTTCAGGCCCTAATTCATTTAACGCGAGCCCGACTGAATATAGCTTCCTCACAGAACCCGTAAACGCGAGAACGTTCGGTTTAAGATCATAGATTGCTTCCCCGGTATCCAGATCGACCACCCTCAGGCTCCAGGCGGCGTTCGCGTATAGGGGCTTTTGCATTACTTCTATAATTTCATCGGGGATTGGCGAGCCCTGCGTATTATTACCGTCATAACCCCCAATAGAGAAGAAGGACAGAAACATAACGATTAATATTGGAGCTAAAACTGTTTTATTTCTTTTCATTGCTCCTCCCGATATAATCCGACGTCTATTCAAACCTTACGACGTCGCATGTCAGGGATAATACATTATTGCGGTCGCGGCAGCCGAGCCAATATTTTTGATCTCGGCAGACATTCGACTTTATTCTTCGAGTATCGGATTCAAAACCGCGGCAAACTCCTGGAATATCTTGGTCGGCACGTGCTCACCGACACCGAAGATGTTTGTCAGTATAACGACGACGGAGCCGCTTTTCGGCTCATACATCACGAGGGACGTATAGCCTACGTATTCCCCGGTGTGCCCGATCCATCCGCTTATTTCGCCCAGCCCCATTCCGTATTTGTCGTACTCCGGGCAGCTCCTTTTTGGTCTGTCCGGATCGTCGTCGTCACAGGGATCGAATACTATCGGCGCGAGACTGTCTATCCGCTCGGCCTGCAGCTCCGCGCTCAGGAGCGTTCCCTTGCCGAGGGCCTTCCCCCATTTCCTGAGATCATCGAGCCTCGATATAATGGCGCCCGAGCCCGAGGACGACGAAGGATCCGTGAAGCTTATATCCTCTAAAGGGTCGAAACCGTAACCGTGCGCAAACGGCTCCGGTATATCGGGTGTCGTAGGGTACGTAGTGCCGCCGAGGCCGAGCGGCTCTATAATCCTCTCCGTTATCTCGACCCCAAGGGGACGCCCGGTCACCTGCTCGACTATCATCCCGAGTATAACGGTATTTGTATTGGAATAATGCCATCCGCCGCCCGGTGGGAAGTAGGGAACATTGCTGTCGGCGAAGTCGACGATCTCCTGGTCCGTCCAGACCCTCAAAAAATCGCTCTCCACGAATTCCGTCACGAATTCCGCGTCCTCCGTGTAATTGAAGATTCCGCTCTTCATGTTCGCGAGCTCGGCGATAGTAGCATCGGAATTCTCGACGCCAGGCAGGTAATCCCCGACGGGGTCGTCCAGGCTCAATAGGCCCTCCCCGACTAGCTGAAGTATCACGGTGACGGTAAAGGATTTGGTGACGCTGCCGATTCTCACATGGTCCGCTTTACTGATAGGCCGTCCCGTCTCGATGTCCGCGAGACCGTCTTCAATAACCAGATGGCCTTTCCCCGGGATCCATACGCCCGCGAGGATGCCCGGTATCCCGAAATCCTCCTTGTAGCGGGATACTATTTCTCTCAACCGTGCTTCCAGCTCAGGGTCGAGTGAACCTCCTCCGTTATTGCAGGAGAGGAGCAAGGCCAGTGTGGCACATACCAGAACGTAAATTACAGATAATCTTGTTCGCAATATATATCCCTAGGTGAAGGTGAATCCCATCGCTAACGCATACTTGATTCCGTTTACTCGCTCATCGATAATTCCGCTCGTGGAATGATTATTAATATTATATTATCACATTTCGATCAAAGTCTATAACATCGTCCGACGGTGGCTCGTGACTACTGAGCTTTCGTAAACGTGAAGGTCGCGGCTTCCTTCTCCTTTCCGTTCTCGAATGAGGTCCATTCCTGTACGAAGCTGTTATCGTCCTTGAACTCGAAGCTTACGTCGTGCATATAATGGTCTTTCATCGGATCTATATTCGTGCCGCTTGCAAAGACAAGATCTAGTTCATTGCCAGTCGAGTCTTCGAGCACGAGATGAGGCTGGTTCCCGATCGCGCAGTAGTGCGTCATGCCGAGCTTGCCGTTCTCGTCGTAATAGACCGAAACCATCTCGTGCGGCGTGCCGGGGAAAAGAGTCTCTACAACGATGCTGCCGTTGGAGGACGTCTCGTAGGTAACGGAGACAGACATCTCCTTGCCGTCCATCATAGTCTTTCCCTGCCACGTTCCGACGAGAGTTTTCAGTTTCTCAAGCTCCTTTGAACCCGTAATGGGACTCATGTGATGCTCGTCCTGACCGCTTGGCTGATCCGCAAAGGACGATACCGCGATAGACGAGAACATAAAAACCGTT
>DATIET010000333.1:0-3121 GCA_035455615.1 Thermodesulfobacteriota bacterium | reverse complement strand
TCCTCCCTGGCTGACAAGGCTCTCCTTAACCCCGAAATCCTCTTCGGTGCAGGCTTTGAAATAAAGCTCGAGCCCGCTCGAATAGCCGTTGAGGGCCTGCATCGCGTATTCGTGCACGGCTTCGAGCCTTGGCGGAGGGGTCAATGAGCCGAGCTGATTTCCGAGTGAGCCGACTATGCCCCTGTAATCGGCGAATCGTGACGTACACTCCTCGGGAGGGGCCGACTGGAGTTTAAGAAGTGAAGCGCTCACCTCGGACGCCGTCTGTGAGAACTCGTACAGGAGCGGCGTAATATTTTTAAGATATATCTGCTCCGGGGCGCTGTATACGCCCTGAGCGAGTGATTTCCCGGGGAGCCCCGGGACTGTTAAAAATAACGACAGAATGAAAAGAGAATAAACGGCTGCCCGCATCCCCTCTTTTTTGCTAAAGGACAGTTTATACATAACATACTCCCGAATGATCCGATTCCATCACCCTCGATGCCCGCCATTTTTCCGCGGCGGTTGTGGATAATATTATAAAAGAACTATATGCGCAACTCTAGTGAATCTGTCCGGGTTTTCTCGGGAACCTCCTGGGTGCGGACGAATACCCGCCCGGACGATACCGGGGCGATACCGTCGACGCCCGCATTGTCCGTGATATAGAGTCATGAGAAAATCGCCCGATATTCGCCAATTCCCCGGTTTTTAGGAATAATATCAGCTTAATGAAAAGCTCTGAAGCGTTATTGCTCCGTAAGAAGCCCTACGGCGACGCCGACTACGTTATAACGCTCTTCACGAAGGAGTTCGGAAAGATAAACGCTTTCGCCAGGAACGCAAAATCGAGCATGAAGCGGTTCGGCGGGAGGCTTGAGCCCTTCGTCCATTTCCGCGCACGGTTCCGCGAAAGGCCGGGGGATATGAAGTTCCTGGAGGACCTCGAGACAATAGAGGTGTTTCAGCACCTGATGGAGGACCTGGAGCTCTTCATGTGGGGCAGCTTCATGACGGAGTCGGCGGAAGCGCTGCTTCCAAAGGAATCCCCCAACGGGGAGATGTTCAACCTCTTCGTGGACACGCTGAGGGAGCTCAACAGCGGGAAGAGCGCCATGCCCCTCGTACTCTCGTTTCAGCTCGGGACGCTGTCGCTGTCGGGGTACGGGCCGAGCCTCGACGCATGCGCGGAGTGCGGAAAAGAAGCGGGGACCGGCGCACGCTTCAGCATCAGGAAAGGGGGCGCCCTGTGCGCGGAATGCGCCGCAGGGGCTGAGAACGGCATCGCTTTCTCCGGCGATTTTCTCAGGGATAAAGAATTAATGGAAATACACCTCGGCAAGGTGCTAAAATACATCAAACTGTTTTCAAGATTCACCGAATACCATACTGAAAAAAAATTGAATTCATCGAAATTCATAGAGGAGCTCAAGATATGATAAAGGTTCCCGGGTTCGCCGGAAGCGGCATATCGTGCGGGATAAAAAAGAGGGGTAAAAAGGACCTGGCCCTCATCTTCTCCGAAAACCCTGCCAGGGCGGCGGGCATGTTCACACTGAATATCGTGAAGGCTCCCCCCGTGCTCCTGGGGATGGAGCGTATCAAGAGCGGGCTATGCCAGGCGCTGCTGATTAACAGCGGTGTCGCCAATGCGTTCACTGGAAGAGCGGGTATGAAAGCCGCTTTACTCACGTCAGAGCGCGCTGCCGGAGAGCTCGGTATCGATGAATCACTCGTCATCCCGTCCTCGACGGGTGTCATAGGAGGGCCGCTCCCGGTCGATAAGATCAATAAGTCGATGCCCCGCCTCGTATCGGAGCTGAGCGAGGAAGGACTGCCCGACGCGGCCGAAGCGATAATGACGACCGACGCCTTCCCGAAGTACGCGATCACGAAAGTCGGGATAGGCGGCAGGACGGGGACCGTTTGCGTAATCGGCAAAGGGGCCGGGATGATAATGCCCAACATGGCGACCATGCTCGCCTACATACTCACGGACATCAACGTCCCGAGGCGGACGCTGACCAAGGCGCTCAGGAACGCCGTCAATAATTCATTCAACAAGATAATAGTGGACGGCGATACGTCGACCAACGATACGGTGCTGATGCTCGCTAACGGGAAGCTCGGGAACACGGCGATAGGGCTCACGGGCACCTATTACAGAAAATTCGAGCAGGCGGTGACCGAGACTGCCGCTGTCGTGGCCGAGTTGATAGTGAAGGACGGAGAGGGGGCGACGAAGACGGTGAGGATAATCGTCAAAGGGGCCAAGTCAGAGAGCGACGCCGAGCGGGTGGCTAGGACGATAGGCAATTCGCTCCTCGTGAAGAGCGCGCTTTACGGGGAAGACCCCAACTGGGGGAGGATAGTCGCCGCGGCCGGGAGGGCCGGGGTGGATTTCAACCCGGACAGGCTCGACCTCTATTTCGGGGATCACAAGATTCTAAGCAATTCGAGACAGGTGATGGACGAGGCAAGTGCACTCGAAATCATGAAGACACCGAAATTCTCGATCACGCTCGACCTCAAGACCGGGAAGAAGGCCTCTTTCGTTATAACGAGCGACATCACCTACGACTATCTCAAGATAAACGCGCATTACAGGACGTAAATATTCCTGTCATTCCCGAATGTCTTTATCGGGAATCTCGTCTTTAATCATTAATCCTGTAACCTGCTCGGGAGAGCGATGCCAGGGGTATAGCTTTCCCATCCCCAATCCTGCCCGAATAAGCGGCTTTTTCAGTCCAGGTGGTACCAAAAGTACACCAAAAGTACACCAAGAGTACACCGATTACGGCGTTTGCTAGGTATAACTCGCAGGAACTATCCCGTAGGCATATACGCACAGGCAATATGCGGGAGGGTTATTCCGGGATTAACATCGGGGATCGCGGAGGCCCGTCCCGGCCTGTCCTGAACACTGAATAGATCCCGTGCCGTTATACGGGACATGGTTCAGCACAAGCTTGATTCAAGAACTTGATACGGGAAAGCCGCTCCACTCCGGAACGTCCCGCGTCCGGCCTCACTTCCCCGCATCGACGCCGACCAGTTCATCGAGCGACCCGACCCCTTCCCTCTCCATGTACTCCACGATCCCACGGTTGATCCTGCCGGCTACGGCAGTCCCCTC
>DATIET010000332.1:0-5415 GCA_035455615.1 Thermodesulfobacteriota bacterium | reverse complement strand
AAAAACACTTGTGCCCCCTTATTTGTCATCAACACATTCCAATATCGGTCCATCACAATTGCCGGATGGGGATCATGCTTTTGCAGAACAACATCAAGCACCGTACGGAGCGGTTTCATATCTTCGTTTTCCCATTGGTTTTCCTTATAAACAGGCGCATAGCCGGCGGCTAATAACAAGAGGTTGCGCTCGCGAAAAGGAATGTCAAGAGTCCGCGATAAATCAAGCACCATGTCACGCGAAGCTTTACTCCGACCACACTCAACAAAACTGATATGACGCTGTGAAACACCGGAATCAAGCGAAAGATCGAGCTGGCTCCTTCCGCGCCGCTTTCGCCAATAACGCAGCATATCGCCAAAACTGTCTTGCTTTGACCAGCTTTTTTTATTTTTCTCCAACTTTCTCGTTTCAACCATTTGCCAGTATTTTAAAGTTTAATTATACCGTCATGAAAGGTGTTGTTATTCGCTACGAAGTAGTAGACAAAGACAACATGAGAACGCTTTTGAATTAAAAGATTATATACATTCTACACGAATGCCCTTCAATAAAAGATGAAGGGCATTCGTGGTTGTTAATCCTTTTTGTTGTATTACCCTTTCAGGAATTCATCCAGTTTTACTTTCGCAATATGGTTTGTGTAATTCGCCATTATAGATTGCGAAAAGCAGGCAACTATGTCAAGGACATGTGTTTTTTCGAAACCAGCTGCAAGAAAGTTCTGTAGTTCATCGGATGTAATCTGCCCTTTATGTTTGGCAACAGAACGTGCGAACTTCACAAGAGCATCCCGCCGTGAATCATCCAGTGGTTTTTCGCTACGGACGGCCTTAATTACCTCATCCGAAATCCCCGCTTTTTGTGCGAACATCGAATGTATGGATTGACAGTAATTGCACTCATTCGCCGCGGCGTTCGTAAGGAAAATCAATTCCAGTTCCCCAGGCGTAAAGGATGAATTTTTTTGTATAATTCCGCGCAAAGCGACAAAACCATCGATCAGCGCCGGCGAACCTGCCATAGTCGCCGCCAGATTGGGTATAAGACCGACGGTTTCTTCCAGCTGCCTTAAAGCCGGTCTCGATCCTTCTGGTGCGTTTTGTGAAGTGTATATAGCAAAATCAGCACTATTCCGAGCTTGTTGTATAGCTTGTGACATTGTCATCTCCTGTAAAGATTTATTTGTAAGATGAGTATTTCTTAAGACGAACATGCATACAATTACCTCCCAGGTAATAAAAATTTATGGTCAATAATTAGCCATGGAAAGGGAAATGACGCCTGAAGGAGGACGAGTACAAATATCCACATTCCACTGATTAACAATTATTCGATTCTTGATTGAGTTTACTTACTGGCCTTAGGCGGCAAATGAATGTCCGATAAGATATATTATGTCAACTGGTATTTATTGACTTAAAAACACGCCTTTTTACGGACTATGAACTCCTCCGGCTTTTATCCCCTATTCATAACATCCTCGACTTTTGCTTCGGCTGGCCTGTCCTGAACTTGTTTCAGGAACTCGCTCCTGCATTCAGGATTCAGGACGCAGGATACGCGATGCGGGATGACGCACCCTAAATCCTCCGCCGCATTCATCCGGAAGTTAATTTCCTTCGGCGCCCTTTTGATCAGGAGAGAATCAAATTTCATTCTTAAAACACTCTACTATTATCGAGCAGATATGATCGACACCAAATCTTGAAAATTTGACCACAGCCATTATATTTACATTTATTTTATAGAAACATCATTAAGCCCGAGAGGTACGCGGAATGCCGATTTACGAATACGAGTGTAAGAAATGCGGAAGGATAACCGAAGCCCTTCAGGGATTTAACGACCCCCCGTTAAAGAAATGCAAATACTGCAAAACCGGAAAGCTCGAAAAGCTCATTTCCCTGTCGTCGTTCCAGCTCACGGGTACGGGATGGTATTCGACAGACTACGCGAAGGGTCCAGGCATACCTCCGCATTCAGAAGATTTGGGTAAGCCCGCAAAAGATGGCGCCGAAGCTAAGGATAAGAAAGGTACTTCGGGCCTCCCGTCTGAAGTTGCGGCTGTTTCGGGCGCATCGACCTATGAATCGATCAAAACGGATACAGCGAAGGCTAAATCGAAATCCAAGGGCGAATAAACGGGAAATCGCCGCCCTGCCCTGCCCCATGATTAAACAGAGATAAATATATAATAATATCATGGATTTAGATATCATAGATAAAGTAGCGGTTGTAGGCGCGTCGAGCAAGGGCCTCGGCAAAGCCGTAGCCCTCGGCCTGGCAAGGGAGGGTGTAAAACTTACCTTGTGCGCGCGGGGTAAGGCCGACCTCGACAGAGCGGCTGAGGAAATAGTCTCCGAAACCGGCGCAGACGTGCTCGCGGTAGAATGCGACGTATCTAAAACCGCCGATATTAAAAAAGTCATCGACGAGACGGTCAAAAAATATAAACGGATAGATATACTCGTAAACAATGCCGGGGGCCCTCCCACGGGCACTTTCCTCGACTTCTCTCTCGAAGACTGGCAGAAGGCCATAGAGCTCAACCTCTTCAGCACCATTACATTCAGCAGGGCCGCCCTGCCCTTCATGAAGAAGCAGAAATGGGGACGCATAGTGAACATCACCTCGGTCGCGGTAAAGCAGCCGATAGACGGCCTCATACTCTCGAATACCGCGAGAGCCGGAGTGATAGGCCTCGCGAAGACGCTCTCGAACGAGTTCGGCCCTTACAACATCACCGTGAATAACGTCTGCCCCGGAAGGATACTCACGGACAGGATTACCCACCTGGCCGGGGAAAAGGCCAAAAGAGAAGGCACGAGCGTCGAGGACGCGCTAACCGCGATGGAGACCGACGTTCCCCTGAGGCGGATAGGAAAGCCCGAAGAGCTCGCAAGCCTCGTGGTGTTTTTGGCCTCGGAAAGGGCGGGCTACATCACCGGCACGACGATACAGGTGGACGGAGGGCTTACTAAGGGGCTTTTTTAGGCAAAGCGTGATGCACGGCAAATGCGGGGTACGTACTTCGACAAGCTCAGCACGAACGGGAAAAGAAAAATCCACCCTGACCTATTTGGACTTTAGCTACATTTAGCCGGAAGTTAATAGACTAAGGAGGGAATTAAAGGCATTAAGGCGAAGAGATAAAAATTTCCCCCTTTGAAAAAGGGGAACAATTCCGAGTAAGTGAGGAATTGGTCGGAGATGATCGAAGTCAAAGAGATTTCTTAATTGGAAAGACACAGTGGTTAAACCAAATTCAGGGGGATTTAAAAATTGGATTCCCGGTTAATTTTGGCTTGTGCTGACGATGTGTATTAATAGAGAAACTCACTTGCAATCAGCGGAGGGCGACCGGTTCTTGCACACGCTCAGAACCGTTGGTGTCGGGAATGACAAAATGAAAAAAATTGCTCACGACAGCGAATCCAGGAAAAGAAATAATTCTCTCCTCTATCTCGCCCTACTCTGCCTCCTGATTTTCCTCGCACAGACCTACTACCCGTTTATATTTCCCCGTGATACGGGAACCACCGAAAATCGGGGCGGGATCTATATCGAGATAGACGACGGGCGCTCGTCTGTCGTGAAAGCCGTTGAGACACCTGTCGCGTTCAATGGAATTAAACAACTATATAATGTCACCGGTGAGTTAAAAAGCGGGGATAAAGTAATACTTGATGACGGCGAAATCCCCCGGACGGGTAGAATCAGCGGGATCAAAAGCATTTCTCTGGGCATACCGATCGGGATAAACTCCGCTACGGCGGAAGACCTCGAAGCGCTCCCGGGCATCGGCGAAAAGCTCGCCCTCAGGATCGTCGACTACAGGAATGAATACGGTAAGTTTCAAAACGTGGACGCGCTTCTCGAGGTAAACGGGATGGGCGAGAAGAAGCTCTCACGGATAAAGCCTTATACGAATCTCGATTAGTGCTTTAGGAGGAAATCTATTTCGGTTTCGGTCTCGTTATTTTTCGATCCCCCGTATTCCTTCGGATAGTACATCCCCGAATTATCGATCTCCTTACCGTCGATCACGACCCTGTCGCGTATGGAATCAATCACGCTGTCCCTGAGGGACTCGAGACTATAGGGAATGTATCCGTAGGGGGTCGAGACCATTTTGATGCCGGCGGGCTGCTTGAACACTCCTCCGGGGTATTTTACGAGGGCGTCTTCCATGTAATCTATCCATATGGGGAGGGCTGCGGCCGACCCCGCCTCTTTTCTTCCAAGAGGCTTGTGGTCGTCCCTTCCGACCCATACCGCGGTCGTTATCTTGGGGCTGAACCCGACGAACCAGGCGTCCGTGTAATCGTTCGATGTCCCCGTCTTGCCGGCCAGGGGCGCAAGCGACGTGAGCTTGAGGGCCCTCATCCCGGTACCCTCCTTCACGACGGCCTGCAGCAGGTCGGTCATTATGAAAGCGGTATCGGGCGAGAGGGTCTCCCTGGAATTTCCCGCAGACGTGAAGTCAACCGACTGGTCCCTTAAGATACCGAGAAATTCCTCAGGCGTAAGGAAAGCGTACTTGTCAGAGTTAGCGGATATATCGGTCTTGTCCGTAAGGACCTCTTCCTTGATATATTCAGGCGCTTCGAGCGGCTCCCTGCCCTTCTTCTCGGCGAGATCCTTCAGTATCCTGAGCCTTGCGTCTTCCCGCTCCGCTTTTAGGGACTCCTCCTTCGACATGAATTTCCCGCCGGTATTGTCCTCGATAATCTTTCCGTTCCGGTCGTATATGCGGAGAATAAACTGCGGCTCTACAAGCTTGCCGCCTGTCGCGAATACGTTGAACGCGTTGGCCATCTCCAGCACCGTCACATCGGAGCCGCCCAGAACGAGTGACGGGTACGGCTGAAGTTTGGAGGTGAATCCGAAATTCTTCGTCGCATACTTCTGGGCATACCTGGGATCGATGTCCAATATGAGCCTGATGCTCGCGAGGTTGCGCGACTTCGCGAGCGCCCTCCTCAGCACCATGGGACCCTCGTAGTTGCCGTCGTAGTTCTGGGGCGCCCAATCCTTGACGACTACGGGCATGTCGTAAAGTATCGACGTCTCGCTGTACCCCTTGTCTATCGCAGCCGAATACACTATGGGCTTGAACGACGAGCCCGGCTGTCTCATCGCCTGCGTCGTCCTGTTGAACTGGGACAGCTCGAAGTCGTACCCTCCGACGAGCGCCCTTATCCTGCCGTTCGTTTCCATCGATATGAGAGCCGCCTGCGACACGGGCAGATAAACGAGCGAGAAATAATATTTGCCGTCCTCGATCTTTTCGGCTTCGACTTTTACGACGTCGCCTGTCTTGAGCTCAACCGGAGCGAGGCTCGTGCCTTCATAGCCGTCTGCGGGGGCGAGCTTTTTCGAATAAGGAGAGGGGACGCCCGGGACCGCTTT
>DATIET010000331.1:0-2181 GCA_035455615.1 Thermodesulfobacteriota bacterium | reverse complement strand
AGGTTCACGCGCGCGAGCGGGGAGTTCTTTTTGAGGGTGTACGGCAGTATCGGGAGCTGAGGGTTTATCCGGCTCCGTAAAGAGCTCGACTGTTCCATGCAAACTTCGAATGGATAAATTTACAGCTCGGCCGTCTCTTTTATCTTTGGCAGTACCATGTCCCAGCCCGCCTCGGCGCTCATGAAACGGTTATTTCCGTCCGCCATCCCCGCGAAATCGCCCTGTGTTATCGAGAGCACCGTCGAGCCGTTCCCAGGGGTCAGTTCTATCGTCACCGTCGTGTAGTTGGAGGGTACGTCCTCAATGCCGGAGTTCGGATCGAAGACCGTGAACCGGAAGAGCTTCTCCTGGTCGAGCGCGAGAAGCTGCCCCTTTACGTAAATTACCCCGTCCTTGGCGCCTTTCCATATCAAGGGGCTTCCGGGCTTCCAGTCCGAGATCGCCTCGCAGCCGAACATGTATTTCTTCGTATGCTCCGGGTCGGTGAGTATTTCCCAGACCCTCGACGCGGGGGCTTTGATCGTGAGTGACCTTCTTACGACGAGCTCTTTTGCCATAGGTGAGATTTATACCCTCCGCGGCGGGAAATGGCAATAAGAATTCGCGGTTGTGGAGATCTATTTTTTTGTCATCCTGAACTTGATTCAGGATCTCATCTTTTGTCTTACAATGTCCGTCCTTCGACCCTTCGACAAGCAGGACGAACAAGTTAGGTTTCATTGCAGGTTTAAGCGGAAAGATACATTAGTATTATAGAGACACACTACGTGTGTGTGGCGGAGAGGGAGGGATTTGAACCCTCGAAGGAGGTTTAAGCCCCCTTACTCGCTTAGCAGGCGAGCGCCTTCGACCACTCGGCCACCTCTCCCGGAAGATTCTATGTACGGGTAATTACGCTGCTTTATTGAGAACATATAAAGTAACCAAAGGGGGGGTCAGTGTCAACGAAACGGGGGGATGCCCTTCGGGATGACAAAGGCGAGTATTATTTTCTTCTTTGTCTGGATACAAAGAAGCAAAAATCATCCGACTACAGAATTATGCTAAAAATCTTGTGTTTAAGCTAAAATCTTTCAAATGGGAAGCTGAAAGATTTTCACGCTTAAACACGCGATTTTCTTGACGCAAATTCTGTAATGTCGGGGAAATTCAAAAATGCATTCTTCGACCCTTCGACGGGCTCAGGGCGAAAGGGTTGGGTTTCGTTGCCGGCTATATGGAGGAGATTCGGAAGGATCGTATATGAGCGCACATTGTGCGTAAAAAGGGAGCGCCGGGAATCTCGTTCTGTTGGGAACCGATTCACGGCGCTCTAGGGGGGGTATGGGGTTATGTCGTTATTTATGCTGTAATGCCTGCTCCTCCATCAGGGTTTTACGGCCCTGATGTCGGCAGCCCGTGAATCCGGTTAAGCTGCCGACATCAGGAGGCTTGCCTGATCTCAAAAAATGCCGATGTATTCCCCGGATCCGAAACCAGAACGCCGTCCTGCTTGAGCCCTTCCAGGTGGAGGCGTACGGAGTCGAGCATGAGCTCCTTCGTTTCCTCGAGCGTGTCGCCGACGGCGACGCATCCGGGGAGGTCCGGGCAGTAAGCCGAATAACAGTCATTCGACTGCTCTATGGTGATTTCATAGTGCTCTTTCTGTATTACTTCCTGTGAATCGAAACAATGCTTTAGAGAGTAGTAGAGGGCGCCTTCGGGAAGCTCTTTGTCCATCTTGCAGTTGATGGTGAGCCTCGACTTCTTGCTTCTGAGCTTGAACTGACGGTGACTTCCGCAAATCCTCACGAGATACCATCCGTTGTTCTCTACGAGAAACTTTATCACCTCTCTCACTTTCATCTTGCCCATCCTCTCACTAGGTATTTTTTGATCCGCCTTACTGTTCGTCCTTCCTGTACATCAGCACATTATCGAACTCCTTGCCCGTCATGCGGTTGTCGAGGTACTCGGCTATAGCCTCCTCGATTATCTTCGACTGGCTCGTTCTGGAGACGAATGAGAAGAGCCTCAACCTCTCGTAGAGGAGCGCCGGGATGTATAGCGAACCTCTGTGCATCTTCTCAGGATTTGCCCGCTGCTGTATGGTCGCCGCTGTCATGCACTCATTATTACATCATTACGTAATGATGTCAATATGGTATTTTGTTAAGTGAGAAAAATAATGTTCGGAGATAT
>DATIET010000330.1:0-2277 GCA_035455615.1 Thermodesulfobacteriota bacterium | reverse complement strand
AGTCGGACGGGTGAGACTCACGTCCCTCGACCCGGCGGATACGGAGCCCGGGCTCATCGAATTCATCGCTGGCGCCGAAACCATATGCCCGCAGTTCCACGTCGCCCTTCAGAGCGGAGACGCCGAGGTGCTTAAGAGGATGAGGAGACGCTACGCCCCCGACAGGTTCCTCGCCCTCACGGACCTGATACGGGAGAGGATACCCGACGCAGCCATAGGCTCTGACATCATGGTCGGGTTCCCCGGGGAGACGGACGAGGAATTCATGAACACCTATGAAACAGCCCGCCGGTCAGCGCTCACATATTTCCACGTGTTCCCTTATTCGAAGCGCAGGTCCACGCCCGCCGCCTCCATGCCCGGACAGGTGCGGCCGGAGACAATAAAAGAGAGGAGCGCCATGCTCCGGGAGCTCGGAATAAGAAAGAAGACCGAATTCTACAGGGGCTTTATCGGGCGCACGTTCCCCGTGCTCGTCGAGACGGGAGGGAAGGGCACCACCCCCAACTACATACCCGTAAGGCTTACGGACGGAAAATACGCCCCGGGCGACGAGATAGAGGTCACGATCACCGGTATCTCGGGCGAAGAAGCGCTCTCGGCTCCCATCCAGGACGCCTCCTGACCCCGTATTAGTCTAGAGAGAATGAATAAACGTTTTATACCCCTGATTTTCCTCCTGATATTCACACACGCGTCGTGCCATGCGGGCTCATTGTCGGGTAAGGAGCTCACCGAGGCCGACTGGTTCGTCCCCGAGGAGACGCTCACCATCTGGACGCTCTCGGATACCCACATCAAGGACAAGAAGCACATGAAACCGTTCCGTAACGCGGTCGAGGACGTGAACGACAACGTCCCCAATGTGGACATGGCCATAAACTCAGGCGATGTCGCCCATTTCCCTACCGTGGAGAGTTACGACCTCTACATCAAGACCAGGGACGGCTCATACATTAAGGAATGGTACGAGATAATCGGGAACCACGACTATAAAACGGACAAGGGAAAGATATTCACAGAGAAATTGAGAGGCGGAGGTGACGTGAATTACACGGTCGAGAAGGGGAACATACTCTTCATCTTCATGTCGAACGAGGATAGAGGCAAGGCGACCGTTATCACGGACGAGACGTTCGAATGGTGGAAGGACCTCGTCATAAATAACCAGGACAAGATCATAGTCGTGACGACTCACGCGCCTCTCGACGGGAGCGGCATTATATTCTCCGGGCTTAAGGCGAGGCAGATTATCGACTCGAAGAGGTTCAGGGAAGTGCTCAGGGATTATAAAGTCGATATATGGCTCTCGGGCCACCTGCACATCCCCCAGTCGCTGCCGGACACCATAGTCACGCAGGAGAAGCTGGGCGGGACGACGTTCATCGAAATATCCTCCATACGCCCCGACCTCTGGGGCATGAAGGAGCCCGAATCGAGGGTGCTCACGTTCGCCTGCGGCTCGGACAAGCTGCTCGTGAGGTCGCGGAACCACAAGAGGTATTTCTACACCACCGGCCTCGACAAGGTCATCACGCTGTCGAAGCCGTATGAGTGCGATTAAAGACATTCATAGGCAAATCCGACAATCGCGCGGAGCATATAACCCCTGGGGAATGTCTGAAATGTCGGAAAGTTTAAATCCACCCTAGCCCTCCTTTACAAAGGAGGGAATTAAAAGCTGGAGAATATTCTTTTCCCCCTTTCGTAAAGGGTAACGATTCCGAGTGAGCGAGGAATCGGTCGGTGTTAGCTGATGGCAAATAAGTATCTTCATCGAAGTGATGCCTCGGTTAAACCAAATTCAGGGGGATTTGGTTTTGCAGGTTTCCAGCATCAGCTGCCGTAAATAATCGCACCAAGGATGGTGCTCCTACAAGAAATAGATTATCCGCCTCAAAATTGTCGGAGCGGCTTCCAGCCGCGACACACATATTGCTTGTTTCATAGACCACACTACGTGTGTCACAGCATCTTCCTCTTCCTCTTGAGATAATCGACGAAGAGGTACTTCCCCAGGTGCTCGGGCGTGGTGAAGAACGCCCGGCCTTTGTTTATCCGCGTCATCTCGTCGACGAAGCGTCGGAGCGACGGGCTGTCGTCGAGCATGAACGTGTTTATCCGTATGCCCATCCCGGTCACGCGCTTCACTTCCTTGAGCGTCTCGAAGGTCGCCCTCGGCGAGAGCCCGCCGAAGAACATCGGCAGCTCCACCTGGAGGTAGCCGTCGAGGTAATAGGCCGTCGGCTGGCCGTCCGTGATGAGAATGATCTGCTT
>DATIET010000329.1:0-6099 GCA_035455615.1 Thermodesulfobacteriota bacterium | reverse complement strand
TCAATCAATTCTTGAAATACTTTTATTGCCGGCACCGGTTTTTTGGCACATCTCCTCAATGGGTGATTCTGATCAGCTATCCATGCGTTTCTTATTTTCTCAAAAATTGCAGAGTCAAACATTTTAAAATCATACCATCTTTGCTAGATAACAATACTAGAGTATAATATACTCCATGAGTGATAGAAAAAGATTGCAGGTTTGGCTTGATGAGATAGAGTTTGGATTTATTCAAAGTTATGCGAAACAAAACCATCTCATGGTTTCTGAGTTGATCCGTGGCTGGATTCATGAGGTAATGAAACGAGAGGGGTTTGTTATTAAAGAACCATCCCTTCCGGAACCATCAAATACTAAAAAAGGGGTTAATAAAAATGGGTAGTATATTTTTGGGAGACGATTCGTGGGTCGGAGAATATGTTGATAGGGGAAAGCGGGAGCTTCAATTGCTGCAGTCAGTAGAATACTAGGACACTCTGATATTAAAATGACAATGCGATATACTCATCCTTATAATTCCTTAAAAGAAGCTGTCGAATTACTGACAAAATCGAATATTTCCGATCCAAACAATGACAAATTCACTGACACGGGTGATTTGAGATAGGCTAGTTCGCTCGTAAGCCCTTGAAAATACTGGTCGGGGTGGCCGGACTTGAACCGGCGGCCTCTGCGTCCCGAACGCAACGCTCTAGCCAATCTGAGCTACACCCCGGCCGGAGGTATAAATTTACAATATTTTGAAATTGTTGCAAGGCTGATGGAGAAGAAAATAGCTCAAATCGAGACTCCCGCCAATACTTTGAATCACAGCATTTTGCCCCTCATTTTTCTATAGATGATATATAATTGAAACCACGTGTTTAGATGCGGGTTCTTATAATGGAGGTCCGGATGAAGGCTCCAATACTAATTGTTTTGGGATTTCTGACCCTTATTATTTTTGTCAGCTACGCGAAGGCCGGGGAAACAACAGAGCCCGGCCAGACTCATGAGGTTGAGCTGCAGGTTGGGGAAATCTTTAAAGTCTGCAAATCCGGTATTGTCGTCTGCCCGGCAATCGTTTCTATTTGCGATGATCCGAATATCGTCACGTTAGTTAATACACCGGACGGGCTTGGATTCAAGGGTGTTGCTCCCGGAACTACACTATGCTCAGTGGGTACGACCGTGGGGCCACGCCGACTCTTCCGGGTAACAGTGCGTTAACTGATCAGGGCCTAAGGCACGTTTTGTACCTCTCCCGGAGAATCAGGGCGGCCGGAAATATAGGAGTTTCGCACCTTATGGAATTTAAAGAGCTTGGGAATACAGGGATTATGATCCCGGAGATCGGGCTCGGTACATGGAGATACAGGGGCGGTATTGAACCCCTCCGAAAAGGGATCGAGCTTGGTGCGACCTTAATCGATACCGCCGAGGGATATGGCACGGAGGAGATAGTCGGCAAAGCAGTCAGGGGAATACGGGAAAGGGTATTCATCGCGACCAAGGTATCGGGCAGGCGCCTGGGCTACGACGACGTGCTGCGGGCCGCGGAAGAGAGCCTCTCCGAGCTCGGCACAGATTATATCGACCTCTACCAGGTCCACTGGCCTAACTCGTCATATCCGATGAAAGAAACCATGCGCGCCATGGAGACCCTCGTCGACAGAGGGGTCGTAAGGTTCATAGGCGTGAGCAATTTCGATCTCGACGACCTGAGAGAAGCCGAGGGAGCTCTCAGACACACTCCGATAGTGTCGAACCAGGTACTCTACAACCTGAACGAGAGAGGGATAGAGAGGGGCCTGCTCCCCTACTGTTTCGAGAACCGGATTACCGTCCTCGCATATACGCCCCTTGACGACGGCAACCTCGCATCGAGGCCGCGCTTCATGTCGCCAAAAAGGATCAGGGTGTTGGAAGAGATATCCCGCGAGACGGGTAAAACGACGGCGCAGGTCGCGCTTAACTGGTGCACTTCCCGCGAGAACGTCATAGCAATTCCGAAATCGGACAGCGTCGAAAGGACGGTAGAGAACTGCGGCGCATCGGGGTGGAGGCTGTCGGATACAGACGTAGCCCGCCTCGACAGGGCGTTCTCATGAAGGAGAGTATCCCGTCTAAAGACAAGCGCCGGCAACATAAATTGAATCTCAATAAAATGTTAAAACCGGATCGTATTGGCGGCGGTATCCGGTTAAAGAGAATGAAAACGAGCTTACTGATAATCCGAATAGCGGTGATATCGGCATTGATTAACATGAGCGTCATCATGAGCGTGCATGACGCGGCAGCCGTTAGCGATCCATCTGATTCGCCCGAGGCAGAGTCCTTCGATCACACCTACGCGCTTTACGACTCGCTCCTCCACAAATACGTCCGGGACGCGCGTGTCGATTACAAGGGGTTCATATCGTCCAAGGCTGAGCTTGAAAAATTCCTTGAGTCGCTGGGCGGAGTCCGGGAGGAAGAATATCGGAAGTGGACCGAACCGGAGAAGCTCGCATTCTGGATAAATGCGTACAACGCGTTCACGATCGACGCGATACTTGAGAATTACCCCATTAGCAGGCGCTTCAGCCTGATCGGCTTGTTCGTGCCGTCGAACAGCATACTGCAGATAAAGGGCGTATGGGACGGGCTCAAGTGGAAAGCCGCAGGAAAAATGTTAACACTCGGGGAGATCGAGCATGAGATACTGAGGAAGGATTTCGACGAACCCAGAATCCATGCCGCGATCAATTGCGCTTCCATCGGGTGCCCCGACCTGAGGGAAGAGGCATATACCAGTCACAAGCTTGAGGAGCAGTTGTCCCAAGATTCGGCCGGCTTCATTAATAACGGCGTGAAGGGGCTCGAAATCGACGAGCACGACGGGAGGGTCCGGTTCTCAAAAATTTTCAAGTGGTTCGGAGAAGACTTCGTTGATAAGTACGGCGGACAGTATGAGTTTGAGGGCAGGAGCGAAAAGGAGAACGCCATTCTCAATTTCGCGTTAATCTATCTCGACGATGATGACAAGAAAGAGTTTCTCAAACGAAACGACTTCGATATGGGATGGCTCGGTTATGACTGGCATCTCAACGAGCAACAAGTTGCCGGGGATTAGCTCTTCAGTCATACCTGACGGCCTGTAGACGATACTCAGAGTGCTTACAAATACGAACGAGAGACAGAGTCGAGCCGGGATCGAATTATAGAGAGTATCAGGTTCAAACAGTACGATATTATGATATATTTCATCGCTATAATTATTATTCCCCAATGAGCAAAAATGACTACGGAGGAACAATGACTGTAAATGATTCGACTGCGAAAATGAACTGGGACCTCTCGAGTTACTTCCCCGAGTTCAACGGACCGGAGATGAAGAAATTCAAAGAGATGCTCAATGGGGACATACAAACCTTAAAGGAAAAAGCCTCTTCACTCGCTCCGCTCGACGATTCGAATCGCAGCGAATGGGAGGACGTCTTCCTCAAAAACGAGGACCTCGTCACGCGCTACACACACATCGATTCCTATATCGGGTGTTTATCCGCGGCCGACGGGCTTAACGAAGATTATCTCAGGGAAGAAGCAGAGATGTCGGCGCTGGGAGCCGAATTTTCGAAGCTCAAAGTGGAGCTCATGAGGGGGGTAAAAGACGCCTCAGACGAGCACTTCGCTTTATTTGCGGGAGGTAAAGCGTTAGCGAGCTCAAAATATTATCTAGGGAGGCTCAGGGAAGATGCACAAAAGAAAATGAATACAGAGCGCGAAATACTCGCAGCCGACCTGGGTGTGGACGGTATCAGCGCATGGGGACGCCTTTACGACACGGTATCGGGCAAGCTCGAGTTCGAGATGAGGTATCCCGACGGGACGGTCAAGACGCTGCCCATCTCGCAGAGAAGGTCCCTAATGGAAAAACCGGAGAGGGCCGTCAGAAAGGCTGCGTTCGAAGGGGGCAATAGGGCGTGGCGGAGCATAGAGGACACTGCAGCGGCCGCGCTTAACGCTATAGCGGGCACGCGCCTGACGCTCAATAAATACAGGGGAATAGACCATTTCCTCGACGTCGCCCTTTTCCAGTCCTCTATAAGCAGGAAGACGCTTGACGCGATGTTCGAGGCCATATACTCGGAGATAGAGCTGCCGAGAACAATACTCCGGTTAAAGGCCGAAACCATGAAGCGGGACAGGATCGCATGGTACGACCTCGGCGCGCCCCTCGACTTGAAGGCGGGGCGGAAACTGAGCTGGAGCCGGGCCAGGAAGATGGTAAAAAACTCATTCGCCGCGTCATATCCCAGGCTCGGCAAGTTCATAGACGGTGTCTATAAGAAGGAGTGGATCGATTGGGAGCCGCGCGAGGGCAAGCGGCCCGGGGGGTTCTGCACAGGGTCACTGCTCACTAAAGAGTCGAGGATATTCATGACCTATAACGAGACGCTCGGGGACGTGCTGACACTCGCACACGAGGCGGGACACGCGTTCCACAGCTATGTGATGAGCGACATCCGCCCTTACTCTCATTTCTATCCAATGACTCTTGCGGAATCGGCGTCCACGTTCGGGGAGATGATACTCGCGGAAGGCGTGCTCGGAGACCCGTCCATAAACGATACCGAGAAAGCCCTAACGCTCGACATGGAAATCAACCACGGTGCGATATATCTCATGGACATACCCGTCCGCTACGAATTCGAAAAGTCGTTCTACGAGGAAAGACAAAAGGGCGAAGTGAGCGTCAGCAGGTTGAAAGAGCTGATGCGTGAGACCCAGCGGAGGATATTCGGCGACTTGCTCGAAGAGGGAGGCGAGGACCCCTATTTCTGGGCGTCGAAGCTCCATTTCTACATTACGGGGATTACATTCTACAACTTCCCGTATACGTTCGGGTACCTGCTTAGCCGGGGTCTCTTCTCGATGTTCAAAAGAGAAGGAAAGGGGTTCATTCCGAAATACGAGGAGTTCCTCAGGCTCTCAGGCTCGGACACTGCAGAAAACGTTGCAAAGAGGAGCATCGGCAGGGACCTCGAATCGCCTGACTTCTGGGCGGAGTCCATCAACTCGCTGAACGAGCCGCTTTCGCGCTTGAAGGGGCTTCTTAAAAATCTGAAGTATCAATAAACGGATACCGGCCTAGAAACTGCCGATGAGGGCATTTGCGGAGCCGAACGAAAGATCCAGGATCAGGGAGATCATTATGATAAGCATGTATATGATCGAAGTGCCGAAGGCCTTCCCGTAATCTGTATTCTTTACCGCGCTCCGTATCATCACGTATTCGAAATAGAGACCCGAAACTATAGCGAAGACCGCATAATAATCGGAGCAGTAATGCAGTATCCAGAGTGAAAGAGACAGGGGCAGGAGCGAAATAGAATACAGGAGTATCATGACGTTCGTAAACTTCGAGCCAAGGGCCACCGGCATGACTGGAACCCCCGCCTTTTTGTAATCGAGCTTGTATTTCTGGGCGAGGGCCCAGAAATGAGGCGGCTGCCAGAGCATCATGAACACGAAGAGTATAATTCCGTCGACGCCGATGTGCGGATTCACAGCTGTGTACCCGACGAGCACGGGCAGCGCTCCGGGGAGTCCCCCGAGAATTGTGCCGTAAGGGGAGCTCCTCTTGAGGTAAAGGGTGTATAGCAGCGTGTAGCTCAGAATCGCCGCTACGATCAATGCACCGTTCACCGCGTTCAGATAATAAAAAGAAATAAACAGCGATACGGCTATGAAGATGAGGGATATGAGCGTGGCGGTCTTTTCGCCTACCACCTCGAGCGCATCGACGCGCTTGCTGAGCCTGCTCATGAGCGTATCTATCTGCTTATCGAGGACGTTATTGAGTATTGCGGAGCCGGCCGCGCTCAAGAGCAGGGAAAGCACCGCCATCAAGGTCAACCCGAGAGGCGGGATACTGCGGTTGGCCAGGACCATCCCGGCGAAACCTGTGAATGCGACGCTCAGTATTATCCCGGGCTTCGAGAGCAGTATAGTCGAGACGACTATCTTTGCGGGAGCCCTGTCAACGTGCCCGATCGTATTCATATATCCCTATTATTCCTTGCGCCTTTGTTATTGATATCTTTCATCCATACCCCTGAACCAAGTATAAAGCAC
>DATIET010000328.1:0-3772 GCA_035455615.1 Thermodesulfobacteriota bacterium | reverse complement strand
GAGACGATAAAGCGGTTCCAGCCCTATTCGTCCAAGGTGCGCGAGGCTTTTCATCTGGCGATTAAAGCCCTTGATCTGAAGGACGCCGGGCTCGCGAAGAGGGTCGTGGAGATGAAGCCTGAGGTCGAGGGGTTGGCGGATGAGGTAGTCGAGCATCTCTCGCGACGCCTTGTCAGCGGCGATCCCGACCGGGCAGTACTTTACAGAGTCGAGAGTCAGTTCGTCGAGCTTATTCAGCGAACTTATTACTTTGCCGGGATGATAGCCAACGAGATTATACAGGAATCCGAGAAAGTGCATGTAGAGATGAATCAGTATCAGAAGGCGTCATGACTGACCCGGATCCGGAGAGCATTATTTGCAAGCCCGGCGGGGAGTTCTTTACAAAGACGGATAAGCCGTTATAATGTTGCGGTCATGAGCGAACACGAGAAAAAAGACGGAAACAAGAAGATCTTCGAGCTGAGCGAGCGCGAGAAAGCGGGCGCTCTCTACATAATGGGCGTGGTGATACTCATATTCTCGATCGTATTCCTCGCAACCCTTACCCACTTAGTGCTCCACCCCTGAGCGGTCAGGCAGCCGATACCCACCTTATGAAGAGCGTTACGAGGCTCCCGGGGTCGAGCGCCCCCCCGGCGTTATCCCTGTAAGCAATCGCGTTATCCACCTTTCTGAAATTAATCTTGATGAGCTGTACGGCAGGCGAGAGCTTCCCTTCCCCGTCCTTTTCGGTCTTTCTCTTTTTCCCGATCACGGTGAGCATGTCAGGGTCTTCGTCGAACAGGATCACGATCTTCGACGGGGACGATATTGAGAACCCCCCCCTCCTGCCGGGTATGGAGAGGAAGAGGTCGAGGAAATCGGGGGTGAGCCTTTGGAGCGAGAGCCTCTTTCCCGGCGATGCGTCGTTAAAAATAGTGACCGCCCTCCGGGAGAGAACGTAGAACTCCTCTATCGCGGCCATGAACAACTTATCGGTGTCCGTAAGCTGAGTACCTCCGGCGGGTCCAGCCTCCCCCTGCTGCACTCCCCGTGCAATCTCCCTGATATCGTTTTCGAAATCCTGCGCCATCGACTATCTCCGTGTATATCGGATTTTTCAAGCGGGCGCGTGACGAGCTTATCCACGCCGGTCCATGCAATGTACGGATGACAAATTATAATCGCGATAGCCCGGACGTAAAGCGCCTTAGATATTAGAACACAGCTTGTCATCGGCGCGCCCCGGATATTTATGACTGTTATCGGCGCGCCTCGTGTGATAGGATAATAAGAAGAGGAGCAGAGATCATGGCCAAAGAATCGATGAGAATTTCATTTATGATCGATCCCGACAAGCGCGACTCGCTCGACAAGATCGCCTGCGCTTACGGCAAGAACCTGAGCGCGATTATAAATGAAGCGATAAATCAGTACATAGACATCCACGGGCGTCACGCGAACATCGCACAGATAGAAGCGGACGCGACAGAGGACGGGGACTTCGCCACGGACTGAGGCGGCGGGCGGCGAGTCGCCGCGGACATTCGATCTCCGGGCCTACAGAGGAGTATCGGGAGGACTATATACGGTTGCAGGTTCTGAGCCTCATAGCAAACGGGTTGGTTATTATTGTTATTGGCCGATTGAAGTAGCTTGACTAGAATCATAGAGCACACAATGTGTGCGATTGAAATCGCGGATGAATCTGGTACTGTAAAGTCCTGCTCACATGTTCCCGGGGAGATATTCCAATTGAAAATTAATCCGTATTATTTGAGGGCCGCGGGGATATTTATACTCGCAGCGGCGCTCGCGGGGTGTGAGACCGGAAGCGTATCTGACCTGTCGCTCAAAGGCAGGGTAACCGCCGGGGACGAGCCTGTATCGGGTTCGAGCGTGACGCTCTACGCCGCGGGCACGATCATAGCCGAGACCCTGGGCGGCGATACGACCGACAGCGAAGGGAATTTCAGCATAAGGTTCAGACGGCCGGCTGAGAGCGGCATAATCTACGCTGTCGCACGCGGAGGGACGCCGCGGGGGAGCACGTCGCCCAACGACGCGATAACGTTCCTCACGGTGATCGGAGAAGTGGACGGCAGACCGGATACGGTTACGCTTAACGAGCTTACGACCGTCGCGTCCGTATGGACTAACGCCCGGTTCCTGAAAGGGACGGCGATCGTGGGGAACGGGACGGGCATATACAACGCCGCATCGAACGCCGGGAACTTAGTCAATGTAGAGACGGGCGGCCCGGGCCCGGTGATAGAGAACACTGTCAACGGCACGCGCACCGGGGCGCTCGCGTCGGTCAACACGCTCGGTAATATCGTCCACTCCTGCGCGGTGCTCTCGACGGCAGACGCGTGCGCGGGGCTCTTTTCGGCCGCGGCGCCTCCCGGATGGGACACACCTGCGAATACGCTCGCCGCGCTCCACAACATATCGCTTAACCCCTCCGGAAACGTCACAGAAATATTCTCGCTTAATTCCGGAAACGAGCCTTATTCACCCGTACTCGATACGCCTCCGACCGCCTGGACTATCGCGCTCAAATACACGGGCGGCGGGCTCGACTCGCCGGGGTCGATAGCCATTGACGCGGACGGGAACGTGTGGGTGACGAACGGCCTCATGACGGGCGCGGAAGACTGCCCGGCCGAGGGGACCGGCGTGACCAAGCTCACGCCCGACGGCTTCCCGCTCTCCCCCGCTTACGGATTCACGGGCGGAGGAATAGACGGCGCGGGCTCCGGCATTACCATAGACCAGACCGGGAACGTGTGGATAGGAAATAAACGGGGCGGCAGCGTATCGCTCCTCACGCCGGACGGCTCGCCCGTTTCACCGGAAGCGACGGGATACAAGGCGAACGGCAACACGGGCAGGGTCGAGGGCACGATAGCCGATTACGACGGGAACATCTGGCTCGTCAACCGGAGGCCGTCCGACGAGTGCCCCGGATGCGGGAATTCACTGATCCTGTTCCCGGGCGGGGACCCCGATAACGCCGTCACGTTCGTTTACCCGGGCACCGATACGCTCGACGAGCCCTACGGCATAGCGCTCGACCTCGAAGGCGAGCTCTGGATTACGAACAGCGCGGGGAATACCGTGACCAGCATAGACCCCCTCGGGAACGTAGTATTTCAGTCCCTCCCCGGCTCGGGCGGGATTAGCGAGCCCAGAGGCCTCGCCGTAGACAGCATAGGTAACGTGTGGATAGCGAATCACTCGGCTAATGAAGGGTCGGACAGCGGGAGCGTGACCCTTCTCGACCCATACGGAGAGAACGCGCCCGGTACGCCGTTCAGGGAAGGGCTTAAAGGGCCGTGGGGCATTGCCGTAGACGGCGACGATAACGTCTGGGTAGCGGACTTTACGGGAGGCGCCCTCGTGAACCTTTGCGGGGCGAGGGCCGACAACTGCCCGCAGGGCCTTACCACAGGTGACCCGATCTCCCCTGCCGGGGGTTACGACGGCGGCGGGGCTCTCCGGCACGTCACTTCCGTGGCGATAGACCAGGCGGGGAACGTCTGGGCGGCTAACAACGTGAACGACCCCGACGCATGCGCCGGGATGTCCGAGACCGGGTGCAGGCAGGCGTCGACCGAATGCGGAGGGGACGGGGTGGTGGTGTTTTTCGGTCTCGCGGCCCCGGTCGATGCGCCCATGATCGGGCCTCCGAGGCAACCCTAACGTTCTTCCAAAACACCGTGACTCACTCTGAAATCGGTAAGCTCTTCGATAATATTCCGGACATTTCGGTTGATATGATCTGAAG
>DATIET010000327.1:0-2378 GCA_035455615.1 Thermodesulfobacteriota bacterium | reverse complement strand
CTTGGAGACCGCGATCGAGACCGCTTCGTCATACCACACGCTCTCCCCGCCGAGGTCATAAAACCTCAGTATGACACCAGCGATAAAAATCAGTATTATCACATAATTGTCGTGAAGGAATCCGAGAACAGACCCTTTCTTCATATGTCAGTTCCCATAGCCGTAATCTCTGATCAGATTCTCCCTGTCCGTCCACCTCTCGCTTACCTTCACCCAGAGCTCGAGAAACACTTTTGTCCCGAGCACTCTTTCGATATCTTCGCGCGCCTGAGTGCCTATCGTTTTCAGCATCTCCCCCTTCTTCCCTATTATAATCCCCTTGTGATTGAGCCTCTCGACATATATAAGCGCCGAGATACTGACGAGATTCTTCCCGGGAACATCTTTAAATTCATCTATTACCACGGCGGTCTTATAAGGGATTTCCTGTTTGGTCAGCTGGAAAATCTTCTCCCGGATAAACTCGGCGGCCAGAAACCTCTCGGGCTGATCCGTGACCATGTCTTCGGGGAAATATTGTGGGCCCTCGGGCAGGTATTTGACCACAGTGTCGAGGAGGTCGCCGATCCCGTCCGCATTCCTGGCCGATATGGGTATGACCTCGAGAAACTTTCCTTCGAATCTCCTCGATTCATCGATTATTCCGAGTATGTCTCCCTTTTTCACGGTATCTATCTTGTTGATGACCAATATTGCGGGCTTCGGGAGGTTCTCGATAATGAAGCGGTCACCTTTCCCGAAAGGGTCTTTGACCTCGATCATCATCATTATCACGTCGGCCTCTTCTATAGCCGACATTGCCGTATGAACCATAGCCTTCCCGAGCTTCCCCCTGGCTTTATGTATTCCGGGGGTATCGATGAATACGAGCTGCGCGCCGGGAAGCGTCTTAATGCCGAGAATCCTGTTCCTCGTCGTATTGGGCTTGTCGGAGACGGCAGCTATCTTCATACCGGTAACCGCATTGATCAGTGTCGACTTGCCCACGTTGGGCCTTCCGATTACCGTTATGAAACCCGATCTGAACTTTATTTCGTTTGCCATTAAACCAATCACCCTCTGAATTAAAATGGATTTTTACGCATGTCTATTCATACTTTTTCTGTTTGAGACGATACATGTAAAGGTATGGGAATTCTTTCGTATCCAGCACGTCGTAACCTTCTCGGATCCTTCTTTCGACCGCCCCCCTCGTGTTTCCCACATCGTCGAGCCAGCGGTCGCACAATACGAGCCAGAATTCCTTATCCCCGGTATCGGGTGCGGCATAAAACTCATCCGAGAGAGATGTAATCGTCAAATCGTCCCTTTCGGCATAGTATGCGGCGGCTTCCGTTTCGTACCAGGGATATAAAACTATAACATCCCCGGCTCCGGCATTGGATTCGATATATTCAATACCGGCCCTCCACGCGGGCTTATCCACCCGTTCATAATATCCGAAAATATTGACGGAAGAAAAAATCAGAATAAAACCCGTAACAAGGAGAATGAATCTCCTGTCACCCGTTCTTACAGCGCCAGAGGAAGCGAGCATATAGAACGCGAGAGACCCCGCGATCGTGTATCTGTAGAAAAAAATCGGCGTCGAAACGAGCGATATCAGGAACGGCACAGCCACCGGAACGGAGAGCCACAGCACGAGGAGAAAGACGCCGCTTGCATAAGACATGCCGCCTACCTCCGGGGTATGGGCCGAGGGCTTGAAGAATCCTCCAGAATACCGGGGGACACTCATGCCCCCTTTATTCACAACCGTCATTAAAGAGAGCGCGGCGAGCAATATAAGGAGATACGTCGATCCCGAGTACAACACGAAGCAGTCGTACAGGACCTTTAACGTGGGAGGGGAGAGCCAGAACCTGTTTTGAATCCCGATCGAGTGTCTATATAAAATATATAGTCCCGGAATACATATAATTCCCAGAATCATCTGAAGCACAATCCATTTCCTGAAGCCGGGCGCTCCCGTCTTCCGGTGCGCTAAAAATTGCCAAGCGCAGAAGATGTTTTGAGAAAGGATAATGAAGAGACCGTAATAGTGGGCGTAAATCAGGAGCGCGCTCGATACGACATAGCCTGTCGAATTGACGACGGTCCTCTCGGCGGCGCACTTTAAAAAGAAATAATAAGAGAGTAGTGCGAGGAAAGCCGACAGGGTGTAGACCCTCCCTTCCTGAGAGAACTTGATGTGAAATACGGAAACAGCCAGAATGAGCGCCGCGAGCAAGGCTGCCTTTTTGTTGAATAGCCGAGAGCAGACAACGTAAATAAGCGGAATACTGAAGGACCCGAATATAGCTGAGGGGAGTCTGACGGCGAATTCGGAGTCCCCGAACAAGAGAACCCAGACACGTAGAAATGCGTAGTATAGAGGC
>DATIET010000326.1:0-5223 GCA_035455615.1 Thermodesulfobacteriota bacterium | reverse complement strand
CCTCCCAAGCTCGTCCCGTATGAGGTCAGGCTCCGGGATATCGAAATTGAGCTCGCCCTTTTCGATCCTCCTCTCTCTTATATGCTGATATAGCTCGTTCATAATGAAGAGCTTCTCGGTTATCAGCTTCTCCT
This sequence comes from Thermodesulfobacteriota bacterium, assembly GCA_035455615.1. GTDB lineage: Bacteria > Desulfobacterota_D > UBA1144 > Nemesobacterales > UBA2774 > 2-12-FULL-53-21. The sequence continues at coordinate 5,089 of DATIET010000326.1, read as the reverse complement.
CGAGCGGCACCCTCTCCGAATCGCCGAGTCTCGCGGCGACCTTCGAGTAAGTTAGCCGCGCCGCGCTCCTAATGACGCTGTTATAAACCTTGAAATCCACCATCTGGCCCTTTCGGTTGAAGTCCATCTCGACCGTTTTCGTGAGCCTGTCCTTGTAAGGCACGAGGCTGCAGAGGTCGTTAGAAAGCCTTTCCGGCAGCATGGGCACGACCATGTGAGGCATATAGACGCTCGTCCCCCTGCCTAGTGCCTCGTTATCTATCTCGCTCCCCACTCCCACGTAGTGAGATACGTCCGCGATCGATACCAGCAGCTTGTATCCCGAGTGAGTCCTCGTGATGCCGACAGCGTCGTCGAAATCCTTGGCGTCGTCGTTATCGATTGTGAATATAATCTCTTCCCTGAGGTCGACCCTCTTCTTAAGCTCGCTTTCCGGTATCTCGTCAGGTATCTCAGTTAATTCCCTCATCGCTCCGGACGGGAATTTTTCCTCAAGCTCGTATTCCACCAGCAAGCCCTTCTTCTCGACTTCGAGGTCCCCGGCCTTGCCGAGCACGTCCGTTATACGGCCCTTTACCCTCCGGCTCGTCGAGACCCCTCCGCTTATCTCGAATACGACGAGGCTATGGTTCCTCAGATTCTTTATCTCGCGGGTCTGAAGGTGGATGTGCGGTATCCTGTCGTCCTTCGGTATTATCTTTCCGGTGTTCCCGGTCCTGACGAACTTTCCCAGGATCCTGCCGCCTTTGACCATCCCCTTGATGAGGGCGTTGGCCCTTACAGGCTCGGGCTTAACCTCTGCTGTTTCCTTCGGGGCGGAATATATGTACCCGCCTTTTGTCCTGCCTATCTTCCCGTCAGTCACCATTCTCCCGAGGACTTTTTTAAGGAGCAGCCTCCCTTCCTTGGGCACTCCGAGCCGTCTGGAAAGCTCCTTGGTCCTCATGGGGCGGTGAGAGTTGTTCTTTAAGAGCTTAAGAATCTCTTTCGGTTTTGGAAGTCTTATGTCTAAATCAGTGGAGATTATAGGTCACCTTCGACGGGTAATTTTTTATATTATCTATTAAGGACAAGCGGGGTCTCGTTCCGTAAGAGAAAATAATATGTAGTAATGTTACATATATTATCGATTAAGTTCAAACCCGTGCGTCATCAGTGCTACGGCAGGCATATAACCTGAACCGGACCGCAGGGTGTTGAATATGGGTGGAAATTCAGATAATATTATGTCCGCCCCGAGAATTATATAATGATTTCGGAGAATTATATAACGTTTAAGGAGTGTTGATACGAAATGCTCAGAAAGAACATACCCGGCGCAATACTGGTGCTGCTCATAGTTTTCTCATTTATCGGTGCGGGTTTCTATCTTGGAGTAAAGATCAACTGGCAGGCGTATTTCAAGATCCTTTCGATCGTGGCAGTGATCGCATTCATAGTATCGGCGATCATCAACACCGTTCCCGCAGGCAACAAGAATAAATAGGAGTGGCTTCGCCACCCTGCCCACATTAGCCACTCCAGCATCAGGGAGTAATAATAAGCTCGCTCTGCCTGCCAGCGGAAGGGACGTCCTCTTCGGGGTGATAACGCAGTATATGGACGAGGTAGCTTTGAAGATTCGAATCGTTCTCCATATAGAACTTCGCTTCTTTCAGAAAATCATCCACGACACTTAATGCAAAATCTATGGTGACTCTGTCTTCTGTAATATCGGGGCTGTCTTTAAATTCGGTCAATGCTATCAGTATCCGTGTCGACAAATCATTTGCAAAGCTGTTTTCGCTCTGATGCTGGTAAATGAGGCCTTTCTTCTCCGTATCGAGAGTGCTTTTCACGAGTGAGAGGGCCGAGACCACGTCGTCGTTTCTGAGCTTCCTGTTGGCGCGGAAGGCATCGGCAAATATCCTTTCGATCCTCGCGAAAAGGCCGGGGTTCCGGTTGTATAGCTCCGCGCGCCGCACGTAACTGACGGCGCCTTCCTTCCTAAGCCGCTGATGCATAACCTTGAGCTGCTGATGCTTCTGACCCTCAACAAAATAGATACAGTCGAGCGGGCATTTTATCTCGACGCCCCTCTTCTCGCCGCAGCACACCGGGCAGATCGACGCTCTGAGAGCGGGACAATGCCTCTTCGCTTTACTCTTGCCGCAGCTCGCGCACTTCATCGGACGATCCTATAGCGCTTTGGGAGTAACATTCTCTTTGACCCAATTGATAATTTCGTCGGTCGAGACGCCCGGCTCGAAGAGGGCTTTCACACCCTTCGTCTTTAGATAATCGACATCTTCCTTTGGAATTATACCGCCTCCGAAAACCGTAACGCCGCCAATGCCTTTCTCCTCCAGAAGACGTACGACCTCCGGGAAAATATAATTATGAGCGCCCGACAGTATGCTGAGCCCCACGGCGTCGACGTCTTCCTGGAGCGCCGTCTCGACTATCGCCTCAGGCGTATTGTGGAGCCCCGTATAAATGACCTCGAATCCCGCGTCCCTGAGCGCCCGCGCGACTATCTTTACACCCCTGTCGTGACCGTCGAGGCCCGCTTTCCCTATTAGTATCCTTGCTCTCGAACCCTGACCCATGTCGAACACCCCTTATAACGGTAATTGTAATTCTGTCCCATGCACCCGCCCGCTTTCTTACCGGCAATAGTTCACACGCTTGCCGACCCCGCCGCCGGTTAAAAGTAGCCCGGGTCTCTGTAGACGCCGTACACTTCCCTGAATATATCGCAGATTTCCCCGAGGGTCGCGTATTCCCTCACCGCGTCGACGATCGAAGGCATTAGATTATCCCCGTTCCGGGCAGCCGTGACTATATCGCTCAGTTTCGCCCGAACGACTTTATTATTTCTCTTCCTCTTTAACTCGCGCAGCTTTTCTATCTGACCCGTCTCGACCCTCTCCTCGATTTTAAGCGTCGGAATCGTGACTTCACCTTCTGTATTGTATTTATTCACCCCTACGATCGTCTTGAGGCCGGTATCGAGCTCCCTCTGGTATTTATAAGCCGCGTCGGCGATCTCCTTCTGGGGATAGCCCGTTTCTATAGCCCTGAATATACCGCCCATTTCGTCTATCTTATTTATATAAGCGAACGCCTCATTCTCTATCCTGTCGGTAAGCAATTCCATTACGTAGCTCCCGCCGAACGGGTCGATCGTATTCACGACCCCGCTCTCCTCGGCAATTATCTGCTGAGTCCTGAGCGCGACCGTGACGGACTCCTCCGTCGGCAGGGCGAGCGTCTCGTCCATCGAGTTCGTGTGGAGCGATTGGGTCCCGCCGAGCACTGCTGCGAGGGCCTGTATAGTCACCCTGGCGACGTTATTTATCGGCTGCTGCGCCGTGAGGCTTGCCCCTGCGGTCTGCGCGTGGGTCTTGAGCATCAGGGATTTCGGACTCCTGGCCCCGAAACGCTCCCGCATGATCTTCGCCCACATCCTTCTTGCCGCCCTGTATTTGGCGATCTCTTCGAGAAAGTCGTTGTGCACGTTGAAGAAGAAAGAGAGACGAGGAGCGAAATCGTCCACGTCGAGACCTCGCTTCACGCCTTCCTCCACGTAAGCGATACCGTCCGCGAGCGTGAACGCAAGCTCCTGGACCGCTGTGGAGCCCGCCTCGCGAATGTGGTAGCCGGATACCGAGACCGGGTGCCACTGCGGGACTTCCTTTGCGCAGAACTCGATAATGTCGACCGTGATTTTTACGGACGGCTCGGGCGGCGAAATCCATTCCCTCTGAGCGATGAACTCCTTCAGCATATCGTTCTGGAGTGTGCCCCTCAACTTCCGCCAGCTTACGCCTTTCTTTTCAGCCATGACGAGATACATCGCGAAGATGATGCTCGCGCTGCAGTTAATCGTCATCGAGGTCGTCACTTTTTCGAGGTCTATGCCGTCGAAGAGGACCTCCATATCGGCAAGCGAGGATACGGACACGCCTTCCTTCCCGACCTCCCCCCTCGAGCGTTCGTGGTCGCAGTCGTAGCCCATAAGCGTAGGCATATCGAACGCGGTGCTGAGACCGGTTTGCCCGTGCTCCATCAAATACTTGAAGCGCCGGTTGGTGTCCTCAGGGGTCCCGAAGCCCGCAAACTGGCGCATGGTCCAGAGACGGCCCCTGTACATAGAGTTGTGGATGCCCCGGGTATACGGATAGGAACCGGGAAACCCCAAACGGCTCTCGTAATCAAAACCGTTCAGATCGAGGGGTGTAGAAAGGGGCGGCACTTCCATGCCGGAGATGGTGGTAAAGTCGGCCTCTCTTTTCGGGGCGCTGCCGTAATCTTTTTCCCAACGCTCTCTCGCTTTCCTCAGCCTTTCAATCTCGTTTTCGTCAACGGACATCTGACCCCTCCGACCCGATGTAATTGAACAAATCCCGGAACCCGTGAAGCACCCGGCACAACTTATAATAAATATTACCGAAAATTAAGCGTCTTGGAAAACAGTTATCAAATAAATAGTAAAAAAGGGCGGGGATTAAGTCAAATACGGAAAAGTATATGGGATTTATCTCACGAAGCTCATCGGAGCTTCTCCATTTTTCGGAGCAAACGTAATCTACAGCCCTCGTGCCCGGCTGATAATTCTCAACAGAAGCTAAGACTAATAGTTGAACATATGGATATCAACTAAGAGATCGAGTCGTTTTATATATTACACGTAGCTTCAAGGCGCCTCTGCGGGGGGTGCGGCTACCGTTTGAGTAATCACCACAACTACTTCAATCAGTCCGTCGTCATCCGTGATCAGCGGACAGATAGCAAAAAATTCAGGCGGAATCTGGAGCTGAATCTTGGCTATAATAATCTGAGTACCGCCCTGCCCGACAAAAGCGGTATACTCAACTATGAACTGACCCGAATCAATGCTTCCCAACACAGGAACCTCCACAACATCGAAGCCTCCGTTGAGAGTACCGATCGTTGGGTTACTGATTGATACCTCAGCAATAGTCCCAGGTTCGATTCCTACGGTTGTAAAAATAAGTGTAACATCCACATCCTGAGCATCAGGAGTTTCAGCATTCGGAACAGTTATTCCAGGACCAAGAGTTGGCGGTGCTATTCCCACACCCTG
>DATIET010000325.1:0-12957 GCA_035455615.1 Thermodesulfobacteriota bacterium | reverse complement strand
TCTTGTGTATGGGGATGGAAAAAGCCTATTTTCGAGGCGTGGAGTGCCTGTCTGCCGATTTTCCTGGCCGCACTGACGACCGCTGCAGATTTATGCTTTTTGTTTCCGTATACGGCGTCCGCGAGTATAGGGCAGCCGTTCTCGGAAAAGTGGACCCTTATCTGGTGCGTCCTGCCCGTTCTGGGCTCGGCTTCGACAAGGGTAGCGTCTTCAAACCTTTTGATCACCTTCCAGTTCGTAAGCGATTCCCTCCCGGATTTAGCCTTCGATGACATTTTCTTCCTCTCTACGGGATGCCTCCCTATCCTGGAGGAGAAAGCGCCCGACTCTTTCCCGATATTACCCTCGACTATGGCCAGGTATATCTTCCGGACGGCCCTCGTCTTGAACTGGTTTACGAGGGAATTGTGGGCAGCGTCGTTTTTTGCGACGACCATTACCCCTGACGTGTCCTTGTCGAGACGGTGCACTATGCCGGGTCTGATCTTCCCGCCGATCCCCGAAAGGTCCTTACACCGGAAGAGGAGCGCGTTCACGAGCGTCCCGCTCCCGACACCCGCTCCCGGATGCACTGTCATGCCCGGCGGCTTGTCCACGACGGCGATGTAATCATCCTCATAGAGAATATTGAGGGGTATGTCCTCTGGTATGACGTCTAGCGGCTCAGGCGCGGGCAGTGTGACCCGCACCGATTCCCCCCCCTCAAGTTTCCGGGAAGGCTTTACGGCCTCTCCCCCGACCAATACGAGCTTCTCCTCGATCAGTCTCTTTATCTGGGACCTGGTCTGCCCCTCGAGAAAATGCGAGAGAGCGATGTCCGCTCTTTTACCGGAGAGTTCCGGGGGGACGATAAAGGTTTCCGTTTTGTCCTCTTTATTCATACGGGACGCCGATGATTACATCCGGGGAAGGGTTTATTTCTTCTCCCTCCTCTCCAGCATTATCTGTTTTACCGCGGTCGAGATTACGCCCGGGAGATTCTTGTTCCATCTGAGACTTCTGAGATCGAACTCCCTCAGCTGCCTGAGCAGATTTATAGACATGTGCGTCGGGGTCTTCGGGTTATTGACGAGCGCCAGCTTGACCTGATAGAGCCTCGCCCATTTCCTGCTCTCGGCTATCTCCCGGAGTATATCCTCGTTGACGATCTTGGATTGGGAGATGAGCACGATTTCGCTGTCGGTAAGTCTCGGGTTTTTTAGTACGGCTTTAGACACTATCCTGTTCGGGTCTTTTATCAGGATTGTCCTGGCTTCTCTGTTGCCCAATATAGCGAGCTTAATTTTCTGACCTATGTTCAGCATGCTTATCTTGACCATGACGTTCGGATTGTGGGTATCGAGCGTATGCACTTCCCCATCATCCGAGTCTTCGATGAGATCCGCATCGAGATCTATGGAGTCAAGGAAGGACTCATCCACTTCAGCAAGGAGCGCGGTGTTGTCTTCCGGGGCCTCGATATCCGACTCGGGAAGCAGCGGTTCTTCTTCCGCCGGGAATTCGGGAAATGCCGACTTTTTGCCGAGATAGAGCTTTAAAAACTCGAGCACGCCGTCGAGGGTCGACCTCGTGACGGAGGGGTTTTTGCTGAGAGCCTCCACGATACTGTCCGAACGCGCGACCCGTTCGTGGTTATTGGCTATCAGCTCGATCAGCGCCTGAGAATGGGTTTTTTCCGCCAGATAAGCGACGGTCGAGTCCGGGGAGGAGTTGTTGAGCAGAATCTGCTGGAGACGGCTTTCATCGTCCAGAATGCGCGCGAAATAGTCGAGGAGCCCCGGACGAGTGCCGGCATCCGAAAGCACGGTCGAAAAAACATCGGGGGGCATCCCCCCGAGTGTTTTACTGGCCTCCTCAGCTACGTCCCGGTCATTGTCCAGGGTGAGCAGATAGAGTATAAGGGTAAGGTCCTTGGGCGTAGCGGGCACGAGCCCCCGAGCGGCCATTAAACGGACCTCTTTCGGGCGGGTTTTGTCCGTGAATTGTCTCAGGGAATCAGGTAAGTTTTCAGTCATGAGCGTTTATGCCGGCTGCAGTCAAAATGATGCAGCACGGTTAAATATACCGTAAATTTAAGTGCCGGGCCGACTGCCTCACTCAGGCGTACAGGTCAGGGCATCGAATTATGAGCCGACACGGAGGGGCTCGACGTTTTTTCGTATCCGGCGCAATTTCTTTGTATCGCCGAGTGTCCGCTATTCGGAGGAGGTAACGAAATGGCAGGGGATGAGAAGATAATCAGGCAGTACGAAGGCAGATGGGCGGCTAAACCCGAACAGGTAAAGGAAGGGGTGCTGTTCAGCTACTATGCGCCCGGCGCGGGAGAGATTTTTCTATCCGGAGATTTCAACGGGTGGAAGCACGGCACCCTCAGGCTCGTAAAAGGCGGCGACAACGTCTGGCGCATAATACTCAGGCTCGCGCCCAACAGGTCTTACGACTATAAATACGTGGTCGACGGGAACTGGATCACCGACCCGAATAACCCGGACCTGAATCCCGATATCGCGGGCGGCGCCAACTCGATTATATATATGGGAGGAAAAGGGAACCTCCTCGCGAAGGACGACCCCGAGAGACACAAGTTCACACTCGAAGGAAGGGGCATCCAACACGGAATATTCTCCTCAGAGAGGTATAAAAGGGACTTCGACCTCTTTTACGTGCTGCCGCCCGGTTATAACGGCGAGCCGCTTCCAGCAGTCATATGTCTCAATAATTATATCAAGTCTCAGGAAATAGATCAGTACTGCCGAAAATACGGGTACATCGGCATTCTCCCCTCGCCCGATATAGGCGGGGATTATATAAGAAAAGGCAAGCTGAATATATTTTCAGAGCTCATCAAAGAAGTGAAGGAACGATTCAGGATCGACGAGGACAGGCTCTATGTCACCGGCATGTCGAACGGAGGGCTCGAGGCCCTTCTCGTTTCCCTCTATTTCCCTGATCTTATAGCCGCGTCCGCCGTCGTGTTCGGGCCCTACAGGCTGAGGTATTATAAGGACAAAATCAGCCATATGAATACGGATGAGGTCAAGAGATTTCTGGCGAACCTCGAATTCCCACAGAGGATGCTGCCCAACCTCATCAACACCCCGATGTACATTTCCCACGGCGGAGGGGACGAAGCCGTCCCCGCAGACGACGCCATAGTGCTCCACGAAATATTAGAGAAGCTCGGAACCCCGGTAAAATTCAATTTTTATCCCAAAGAGGGGCACACATGGCTCATGGTCGACGAAGACCTGCCGAACGTATTCGACTGGTTCGGCAAATTCAAGCGCAATAACTACCCCGAGAGGATTCATTACACGGCCCCTTTCGGATTATTTAAAAATAAAATATTCTGGGCGGAGTTCATGCCCTACGAAGTGACACAGCCGGTCAGAATGCGTGTGGGGATTACGGAGGAGAAGGGCATCCGTATCGATTCCGAAAACATTAAAAAGATCTCTCTAAGCCCTTCCCGGGAGCTTTTACGAATATCCGAGAAAACGAAAATAGATATCTTCAGCAAAAAGGCCAAAATAGATTTGAATACGGATACGAACGAGGCCGTAATAACCTTTTAGGAGTATGTCCCGGACAGCCATGAATAATGAAGAGTTGGTGGAGCAGGAGCTTCTCTCGATACCCTTCGGACAGAGCAAGATAGACGCGCTCTTCTACAAAGGCCTCCCGAGGCCGGGCGGCCACGAGAAAGAGCCGGTCATAATACATATACACGGGTTCCTCGGGAATTTTCTCGACGGAAGCCAGCGCTACCTGCCCCCGATACTTGCCGGGGCCGGATATTCGTCCCTATCCATAAATACGAGAATGGCCACTTTCGGACTCTTTTTCGGATACGGGATCATTGACGACACCATCCCCCAGATAGATACCGCGATCGTATATCTGAAAAACATGGGCTACACCAGAATAATCCTGTCCGGGTACAGCCTCGGGAGCAGCATCGTACTGAGATATGCATCGCTCCGAAACGACACGTCTCAATACCCGACTCTGAAAGGCATAATCGCCCTTTCCACGCCCTACTCGACCGCCAACACGATCCGGAACAGATGGAACAGGTGGGGAAGCAATCCGTCTTATGACGAGATATACAGAAGGGTGAAAGAGACGCTCAAACCGGACCCGTTCACCTCGACCGAAGACCGTACGGTAATCATTTACAAGGCAAGAGGGGCTACGCTCAACCCCGAGCATACGGAGCTGTACACGTACAAGACCTGGTGGTACCTGGCGGGGCCGGAGGCGGAGTCCTCGAAGTGCTACAGGCAAATCGCAAGGATCAGAATTCCCATACTGCTCATTCAGGGCTGGCAGGACGCGGAGCTCGGACCCGAGGAAGCGAATGACCTCGCAAAGATCGCTCAGAACGCGGGCAATAAGGACGTATCAGCATTTTACATGAACGCGGATCACGACTTCGACGGGAAAGAGGAGGAGCTGGGGAACGCAATCATAAAGTGGCTCGGCAGGAGATTCGGATAGAAGCAGCTTTCCCCGAAATGATCCAGAGACAGCGCAAACTCATAAGCATTAATTCAAAAGACGGTTTCCTCATCCACTCTCTCCTGGTCACATCTGTGTATGAGAAACCGGAAGACCTTTACGAGACACCCATAGTTATCATGGTGCACGGCGTCTTGGGTCATTTCCTCGCGCGCGGCACCCCGCGGCAGCTGCCCCTCCTCCTCAACGAACGCGGGATAAATTCTTTCTCTATAAACACCAGGATGGCTCACCTGGGACAGATATTCGGTAGCGCCATATTCGACACGGCCGAGTACGACATAGAAGCCGCCGTGGAGTTTCTCAAGAAAGAGGGGTTCTCAAAGATATTCATACTCGGCTTCAGCCTCGGGGCGAACCTGACGGCTTTCTATGCCGCAAACAAACCGGAGCCCGAGGTCAAGGGTCTCATACTCGAAGGCTGCGCATATTCCCTCCCGGATTCCCAGAAAAAGCGATGGGATAAATGGCAGAGCATCCCATCCTACGATGAGGTATACGAAAAGGCGAGAGAGTTACTGGGACCGGATCCGCTCACGAGCCACAGGGACGAGATATTCCTCGTTAACAGGGCGTGGGGAGATACGTTCAGTCCTTTTCACAACGAAATTTACACGTACAAGACCTGGTGGTTCATGAGGAGCCCTGAGGCGCATCATGCAAAAACCTATTCTGTCATCCCAAGGGTGAAGGTCCCGGTACTCTTCCTTCAAGGCGTGAACGACGACATACTCGAAGAACGGGAGGCGAGGGAGCTCGCCCGGCTTGCGGCGGAAGCGGGCAACGCCTCGGTCGAGGTGAGATATATAGAGAACGCACAGCATGACTGCATGGAAAACCCCGACGCCGCTTCAGACTCGATTGCAGGGTGGATCGAGGCTATGGCGGGAAAGAGGGGACAGGGCAAGAATCCATAATCCAAACCCCGGAGCAAATTGTCTGTGTATCCTCGCCTCAGAGCGTCCGGGACACGTTAGTGATCACAGACGCGTCATTGTCAAACACAAGCACCCGAGGCAATTCCATGATTTGGCCCGGTTCATGACGAAAATTGTTATAATTTTGAAATAGCTTTAACATATTCTCCGAAAAAAGTAAAACATAGAAGCCGGTTATACGGCAGATACGTTCTGGCATGGATTTTGCTCCCTTTTAATTGAAGACATTTTATAGATTTGCTCTAACGGATATTCGCGGCTTTTAATTCTTGAAAGAGAGAGAAGCAGACTGTTGAGTTTGGAAGACCCAGATGGTTAAAAGGCAAGTCATAAATCTAGCGGAACCCGAATCCGCCGGTGCAAAAATAGTAGCGCTTAAGTGGAGCGAGATTCTCGAAAGCGCATTCGAATACTACAAGGCCGACTATATACCCGCGTGGGCGCTGAACCAGACCCATCTCAACAACACCGGTGACAAGCTTTTCATATCGAAAAAGAGCAGGGAGTGGGTGAGCTGGGAAAAGATAGACCCGTCGTTAAGACCGGATATCGCCACGCTCTTCGATCTTCTGCCCGACCTCCCGGAAGATGACCGGTACCGGGGGCTTATAAAAGAACTTGCGGACGAGGGAATAAGGGACCCGGAGGACCACTTCTGGGAGAATATGTTCTCGTACAAGTCGGCAAAGGATCTGCTTATCAAAGGGAGAAGGTACAGGATCGACTGGGAGGCGTAGATAAGCCGATCATGTCCTGTGTTTCACCCTGCCGCGAAATACGCACCTGGATTGCACTGGTAAAGATAATTCCTACTTCGTGACCACTCTCACGGATATCTGTTTCGCACCGAGAAAGTCTTTTGCGCTTCCCTGATTCACCGAGATCTCAAGGAGCCCTGCGCTCCCGATTATTGCGAGTAGCTCGCCCTTCCCGGCCTCTCCGTACGACCCCGAAATCCGGTCTAGCACGTAACCGTCCACAAATACCTTCGAGCCCGGCTTGATCGCCCCGCCCGGAATATTTGTAACGAGGTTGCCGAAGGAATCCCCGTAGAGAACCACGCCCGATATCTCATTCCCGTTTACGGCCGGCTCCGGAACGTCGAGTGAAACAGGCTCCGCCGCAGGATCGCCAAGCTCGCATATGCCTGCACCCGATGAGAGGTGTGCCGCAGCGGGTGCAAAAATGTCCCTGCCGTGGAACGTCCCGCTCACGTTCCCGAGCATGTATGCGGCGTTCGTGATCTCGACGACGCGCGGATTATCCAAGGAATCGAGCACAGGAGAAAATACACCGTTATCGGGTCCGACAAAAAAATACCCGCCCGCTTCTACGGCAATGGGACGTCTCTCACCGCCGACCCCGGGATCGACGACGGCCGTGTGGACTGTCCCCCGCGGAAAGTAGGCATAATAGCTTAAGAGCGTGAAGGCGGCTTCGAATATATTGTACTTCTCAACCTCGTGAGTAATGTCGACGATCCGCGCGTTCGGGTTTATCCCCAGTATTACCCCCTTCATGATACCCGCGTAATGGTCTCTCGACCCGAAGTCGGTCATTAAGGTGATTATGTTCCTCAAGGTCCTTTGCCCTTTTTGAAAATAGCGCTAAATTCGTCGATAATTACAATAACGCAATATAGCGGAATTTAAAATGAAGCTCACCATACTTGGATCGGGCACCTGCGTGCCCTACGCGGAGCGCGGGTCATCCGGTTACGCGCTTGAAATACCCGGAGCCGGGATGCTGCTTGACTGCGGGAGCGGAGCTCTGTGGAAGCTCGCACGCGCAGGGATAAGCTATCTCGACATAGACCACATATTTCTCTCGCACCTCCACCCGGACCATACGGGCGACCTCGTGCCGTTTCTGTTCGCAACGAAATACGCATTCGGATCGCCTTACGGCTCGAAGCGTGAAAAACCGCTCGCATTATGGGGGGGCCCGGGGTTTTTGGAATTTTTCGATGCGCTTAAAAACGCCTATAAAGACTGGATATTGCCTGAAGGGCTCTCGGTGGGTGAGCTCGGGGAGGGCGCAAGAGATTTCGGCGGGTTCACTCTCCGTGCGGCAAGGGTTCCGCATATAGAAAGCAGCCTCGCTTACAGAATAGAGGCGGAAGGGAAAACCCTCGTATACTCGGGCGATACGGACTACTCGAAGGCCCTCATCGAACTCGCCCGAGGCTCGGACGCGCTCATAATAGAATGCGCCCTTCCCGACGACGAGTCTAAAAGGAGCGGACACCTCACCCCGGGCGAAGTCATAGACACCGCGAACAGGTCGGGTGCAAAGAGGGTCATCGTAACACACCTCTATCCCGTATGCGATGAAATGAAGACCGTCGAAAGGATAAGGAAGAGCGTCCGCGCGGAAGTGACCGAGGCCCGCGACCTTCTGCAGATCGAGATTTAAAACCCCTGCCTCTAACCCTCCGCTTACTCGGTTGACAATAAAAGACGATACTGCTTTAATGTGATCAGGAGGTAACCGCAATGGAGCTAATGGAAGCGATCGGTACAAGAAGGAGTATCAGGTTTTTCAAACCGTGGAAAGAGGTCGAGGACTGGAAGATACAGCGGATGCTCCAGGCGGCGAGGTACGCGTCATGCCAGGGGAACTGCGGCTCGACCGAGGCAATAGTAATAGACAAGAAGACGTACCCTGCCGACAAGTTCGAGCAGTTGATAGAATGCGCTTCGACATTTAACGAGATACAGTTGAGGACTGCCCCTATAGTGATCGCCTGGCTCGTCAATATGGACGCATGGTATAAAGAGCTCGTGGAATCGTTCGCCGTGCTCTTTCCCGCGAGGGCAATAACCGCCGCCCACGGCTGGACGTATAAAATACTTACCGAAACGACCTATCCGCGCCTCATGAGCTTCCCGCGCGATAGAGCCGAGGACTTACTGAGAATAGAAGCGGGACAGGCGATCTCCAACGCACTTTTAGCCGCGACCGAGCTCGGCCTCGGGTGCTGTCTCCTCGCGACGGGAAGAAAACCGGCCGAGTTCCCGAAGGTTCTCGGCGTACCCGAAAATATCGTCCCCCTCTGGCTCATGGCCGTAGGTTACGCAGCCGAGACCCCGGGACAGAGGCCTAGGAAGCGGTTCGATAAACTCTATCATTACAACACTTACGGCACCCCGCTTAAGGAAGACCCGGCCGTAAAAGAAATGTTGAGAGAAAGCAGGATGATCCAGCCCATGGACCCGCTGCCGGGAAGGGAAGAGGAGCTAAGGCATGTTTGCAGAATGTTCGGGCTCAAGGAGGACATGCCGGACATGCCCAAAGAGAAAATCAGGGCCCTATACGAGAAGGACTCCATATATTACGGGGAGATCCCGCCGGGGCTCGAGGAAAAAGGGGTTTAGCGGGAGGGGGGGAATAGTCCGTCGGTATTTATTCATTGCCTGGAGCTCGGGGAACAGGCGAGGAGTCCCATAGCCGACTCCTTTACCTCCTCTACGCTTATACCCGTCAGGCATCTCACGCCGTAGGGACACTTCGGCGTATATCCGAATCTGGTACAGGGGCTGCATGGCTCGTTCGTGTTGATCGCGGCGTGATCATCCCCCGGTGGCGCCCACTTCTTTTGTATGCCCGCCCCGAATAGCGACAGTGTGGGCGTTCCGACCCCGTATGCTATGTGCATAAGCCCCGTATCGCCCGATATAAAGAGGTCCAGCTCCGATATAACCGCAGCGGTTTCATTCAGTTTCGTTTTCCCGATAAAATCGAGAAGGGGGCCGTTTTCCCGAGTGCGGGCAAACTCCCGTAAATCGCCCTTTTCCGATTCGCCGCCCACGAGAACGGACCCGATATTCTCCATCGACAGTTTTTCCGCAAGGTCGGCGAAATTATTTGCGCCCCATCTCCTTTCAGGGACTGTTGCGCCCGTAAAGATACCGACAACGGCCCTTTTCCCTTTCCTGAATTCAGATATTGCCGAGCTCACGGCGTCATGTTGACCCGGGATCGGAAGGAAGGGTCTCGCTTTATCGAACTCGTATTCCTCCCCGGTCAGGGCCGTTACAAGGTTAAGAAAACTGAAGGCCTCGTAGTCGTCATGGCTGTAGGGAACTTTGCGTGTGTAAAGCCCGGCCCTTTCGTTCGTAGCGAATCCGACCCGTTCGGGGGCGCGTGTCAAATACGACAGAGCCGCCGTCATGCTGTGCCACTGCTCCGTGTCGATGACGATGTCGTACCCGGCTCTTATAACCCTGTAGAGGGTTTCGTGAGGGAGCCTGTCATAAAGAAAGAGGCCGTCTATATACGGGCATCCGGCGAAGATACCCGAGTTCCTTTTTTCGGAGAGCACGTCGATCGTATGGTCTTTGTAACGGTTCCTCAGCTCGGAGAGGGCGGGATAAAGGAGCACGGCGTCCCCAATGCCGCCCGGCCTTATGACGAGTATTTTACGGCTCTCCCTGCCCCCCTTTTTTCGGGGGGTGACCATAAATTTGGACGCCGAGCAGGCGAGCCTTCCCAGAACGCCGTCCAATCTCTTGATCCCTTCTGTCTTCCAATTCATATCGTTTAACCGAGCGGATAAACCGGCATGAGTTCAGCTCGCGGTCTTCCCTTCGACCTCTAGTATAAATCTTGCGGGATAAATAAGGTAGGCCGGGATTGAGTATTCAGACTTGACTGCAAGGAATAAAAAAACCGGAAACAGCTTCAGCCTGCGTGTGCCTTCGCAAGAGCCGCCGGCAGTTACAGCATTTTATATCAGGCTACGGTTATTTCCTCGTCCAGGAAGACGTTCTGTACGGCGTTCAGAATCTGGATGCCCTCTTTCATCGGCTTCTGGAACGACTTGCGGCCTGTGATGAGACCCATGCCCCCCGCCCTCTTGTTGATGACGGCCGTCCTGACCGCCTGCGCTAGGTCGTCCTCTTCCCTTCCAGTCGATGCGCCTCCGGAATTGATGAGCCCCGCGCGTCCCATGTAGCAGTTCACCACCTGGTACCTGGTAAGGTCGATCGGATGGTCGGACGTGAGCTTCGAGTATACCTTCGGGTCCGTCTTGCCGAACTTGAGCGCGAGGAACCCACCGTTGTTCTCGGCCTGCTTCTGCTTTACGATGTCGGCCTCGATAGTGGCCGATAAATGGTTCGCCTGCCCGGTGAGGTCGGCTGACAGGTGGTAATCCACTTTTTCCGTGCTGAAGGCCGGGTTTCTGAGATACGCCCAGAGCACCGTTACAAGCCCGAGCGTGTGGGCATAACTGAAGGCTTCCGTGACCTCCTGTATCTGACGGTCGCTTTCCTCGGAGCCGAAGTATATGGTGGCCCCGACGGCAACCGCCCCCATCTGAAAGGCCTGATCGACGTTCGCAAACATTATCTGGTCGTATTTGTTCGGGTAAGTGAGTAGCTCGTTGTGATTGAGCTTGACTAGAAACGGAATCTTGTGCGCGTACTTCCTGGAGACGGCGCCCAGCACCCCGAGCGTGGAGGCGACCGCGTTGCAGCCCCCCTCGATCGCGAGCTTCACGATATTCTCGGGATCGAAATAAATGGGATTGGCAGCGAAGGAAGCCCCTGCAGAGTGCTCTATGCCCTGGTCGACGGGGAGTATCGACAGATACCCGGTCCCGGCGAGCCTGCCGGTGTTGTACATGAGCTGGAGGTTCCGCAATACGGAGTTCGACCTGTCTGAAGGAGCGAAGACCCTTTCGACGAAATCCGGTCCGGGCAGGTGCAGCAGGTTCCTGGAAACGGTTTTGCACTTGTGCTCAAGCAGGTATCCGGCCTCTTTGCCGAGCAGCCTGACTACGGAATCCGACCCTTCTTTTACTTTCGCCTTCGCCATTTTTATGCTCCGTTTATTGATTCCAGATATGTGATTCTAAAGATAACACGAAATTGTTTGGATGGGTAGATTTTGAACGCCGCGAACGAGTATAAAATTTCCGGCGTGGAAAGAGGATTAACTCGCGGCCAGAGAAATCTTCTCTTCTTTATCGTTTAGTATCGAAATTCCCGGAAGCTCGTCGCCTCCCAAAAATTCCAGAAGCGCGCCTCCGCCCGTGGAGATGTGAGTGATCTCCAGATCGAGGACCTCCGCCTCTCTGATCGCGGCTACGGTTTCTCCGCCTCCGACCACAGTCGTCGCCCCCCTCCACGTAGCGAGTGCTACCGACCTTGCGAGCTGTGTGGTGCCTGCTGAAAAATCGCCTATTTCGAAAACTCCCATTGGCCCGCTCCAGAATATCGAGCCCGTGCCCTTTATCAGATGGTTATACTTCGCAGCGGTCTTGGGTCCGATGTCGTACCCTTTCAGATCGTCGGGTATCTCACCGTCGACGACCATGCAATTCTTCCTTCCCTCCAGGTTCCCGGCGACTACGTGATCGACAGGGAGAAAAATCTTGTCGCCGTACTTATCGAGTGCTTCCTTCGCCCAGCCTACGAACTCGTCCTCTACTATTGAGCTGCCGATGTTTACACCCTTCGCTTTAAGGAACGTATACGCGGCCCCTCCTCCCAGCAGCACCTTATCCGCTTTTTCTATGAGACTCTTGAGTGCGTGTATCTTATCCTTGATCTTGCTCCCCCCGACTATTACCAGAAACGGGCGGTCCGGGTTCTCACGGAGTCTCGTAAGGAATTTCAGCTCCCTGCTCACGAGGAACCCCGCGACCCTGAGATCGAACATTGACGCCATTCCGTATGTGGAGGCGTGCTTCCTGTGCGACGTGCCGAACGCGTCGTTCACGTATATATCGGCGTATGACGCGAGCTCTTTTGAAAACTCGGCGTCGTTGTCGGTCTCTTCCTTGTGGAACCGGAGGTTCTCGAGGAGCATAACCTCTCCGGGCTCGAGGGCGTCGAGCGCCGCCCTGACCTCGGGCCCTATGACCTTGCCGTTGAACTTGACCGATTTACCGAGGAGCTCCGAGAGCCTCATAGCTATGGGTTTTAACGACAGCTCCGATATCGCTATCCCCTTGGGCCTCCCCAGGTGCGACCCGAGTATCACCTTCGCCTTTCTTTCGACGAGATAGTCTATCGTCGGTATCGCCCTTCTGATTCTGTAATCCTCGCTTATCTTTCCATCCCTGATCGGAACGTTGAAGTCCACTCTTACGAAAACGTGTTTGCCGTTGAATACGGAATCGGGCAGGTCGGATATCACGAGCTTACTCATCACATTTTTTCTCCTATGTATTCAAGTAAATCGACTACTCGCGATGAGTACCCGTATTCGTTATCATACCAGCCGATCACCTTCACGAGATTCCCGTCGACGACTGACGTCAGCGCAGAATCGAATACAGCCGAATGCGGGTCTCCTATAAAATCCGAGGATACGAGCTCCTCATCCGTATATCTCAAATACCCTTTGAGCTCTCCGGAAGCCGCCTGTTTGAACTTCTCGTTAACCTCCTCGGGGGTCGTATGCTTTCTGACTTCGCACGTGAAATCGACGACGGATACGTCTGCCGTAGGGACCCTCATTGCGACCGCGCTCAGCTTGCCCTTGAGCT
>DATIET010000324.1:0-21285 GCA_035455615.1 Thermodesulfobacteriota bacterium | reverse complement strand
AACGATCTCGCGGATTCATACGAGGCTGTGTATACCGTTCCGCATTGGGAAGACTTTCGGAACCCCGCTCTTGCTATCAATGACGATACGAAAACGGATAACAGTGAAAAACCGGAGGAGAAAAAAAGTCCGCATGCAAAGCCTCTCCAAACGAGATTGAAATATATCACATATGTAGTAACGGACTGGTTTGCGGGGCATAGCGTGCTCTACAGGATCGTCACGGAAACATATCTCGGGGACATGATCAGACAGAGGAGAATGATAGACCGGGGGGAAGAGATTATCATGTTCAAGGACGATGAACGCGGGATCGATACAGGGTTCACCCCGGAAACGAGGCTCCAGGGACTCGATATGGCGAAACCCCATTTGCAGGAAGGGCTCCGGCTGGCTCTCGGCTTCTTTAATCGGATGAATGAGGTCGCAGAGATAAACGGCATACGTTTTTTAGTGGTCATCATTCCGACCAAGGAGACGGTATTTGCAGAATTTATCGAAGGGAACGACAGTTTGATCGGCTCTCGGAAAATAGACCGCCTGATCGATAATGAACGACAGGTGAGCGAAATCGCAAAATCTTATTTTGAGGAACACGATATTTCTTATCTGGACGTTTTGGAACCCCTGAGGAAGGCAGTGCCCTACGAGCAGATATATCCTAATAATTACAATGGTCATAATAATAAAAACGGGTACAGGATCATAGCGGAGACTATTTATCAAAACCTGAATGAAAAGCAGGACGACTAATATATTTAACTGGTGGTCGATACCCTAATTGCCGATTATAAATATTATACAGATGGTATTAAAACAACCTGCTGCTGACAGGATGAGGCTTTATTCCATTCCATCCGAGAAGCGCAATTTCCTGAAATCATGTCACTTTACGGAAAATGGCACAGAGATTGCCTTAAGATTGCCTCTGTAAAACTATCTCGACATTTTTGTCAAACCCGATTAAGATAAAAAAAAGAAAACCGACCCAAGGAGTATGGAGATGAGTAAAATCGATAGTAAGCTGAAAGTGGAATCACTTGCTTTGCACGGCGGGTGGGAGCCCGACCCCGCGACGGGCGCGAGGGCCCTCCCCATTTATCAGACAACTTCGTTTCAATTCAAGAGCACGGAGCACGCGGCCAACCTCTTCGGACTCCGCGAGTTCGGGAACATATACACCAGGATCATGAATCCGACGCAGGACGCGTTCGAGAAACGGATCGCCGCTATGGACGGAGGCGTCGGGGCGCTTGCTCTTTCGAGCGGACAGTCGGCGACGACGATCGCGCTTTTAAACATAGCACAGGCGGGCGACGAGATAGTATCCATGGATAACCTCTACGGCGGAACCTACAACCTCTTCCATTACACCTTCCCGCGCCTCGGAGTGACCGTAAAATTCGTCAAGTCGAACGACTTAAAGGCCTTGCAGAAGGCTATCACGCCTAAAACGAAAGCTGTGTATGCGGAGTCCATAGGCAATCCCAAGCTCGATGTAGCCGACCTCGAAGGGATATCGGGAGTGGCTCACAAAAACGGAATACCGTTCGTCCTGGATAATACCGTATCCCCGTATTTATTGAAACCGTTTGATTTCGGCGTGGATATTACGGTCTATTCGGCGACAAAATTTATAGGCGGCCACGGGACAAGCATAGGAGGAGTGATAGTCGATTCAGGCAAGTTCGAATGGGACAGCGGAAAATTCCCGCTCATTTCAGAGCCCGAACCGAGCTATCACGGGCTCAATTTCGTAGAGGCTTTGAAGCCCCTGGGGAATATCGCCTATATAATTAAGGCGCGTGTCACCTTGTTGAGGGACCTCGGTATGGCGATGTCCCCGTTCAACGCTTTCCTCTTTTTACAGGGGCTCGAAACGCTCCATCTCCGTATGCCGCGCCATTCGGAGAATGCGCTTGCCGTAGCAAAGCATCTGAAGAAGCATCCGAAAGTGAGCTGGGTCAATTATCCCGGGCTCGACGACAGTTCCGAGAAGGAGAGGGTGGCGAAGTATCTGCCTAAGGGGGCGGGCGCGATACTGGGCTTCGGTATCAAGGGCGGACTCGAAGCGGGGCGGAAGTTCATAGATTCGCTCGAGCTGATCTCGCACCTGGCGAACGTCGGGGATACGAAAACCCTGGCCATTCACCCTGCGACGACCACGCATCAGCAGCTTTCTTCGGACGAGCAGTTATCGACCGGCGTGACTCCCGACTTTGTCCGGCTCTCCGTGGGTATCGAGCACATTGACGACATCGTCGCCGATATCAATCAGGCGCTCGGAAAGGCGGGATAATCACCGCGGGTTACGGCATCGGGGTAACCTCCTCCGATGCCGTTAAAGAGGTTAATGGGTGAAGACAAAAAAAATTGATAAGCGCGAGGACGGCGTCGGTGTCGTCGAGGCGCAGTTCTACACTATTGATAGTCTTACGCTCGAGAACGGGGAGAAGCTCGAGCCCGTAACGCTCGCCTACGAGACCTACGGCACTCTCAACGAAAATAAAACCAACGCCGTTCTGATTCTCCACGCCCTTTCCGGCGATGCTCACGCCGCCGGGCTCGATGTAGAGCAGAAAAATCCCGGATGGTGGGATTCCATGATCGGCCCGGGCAGGGCATTCGATACGAACAAGTACTTCGTTATCAGTTCGAATGTCATAGGGGGCTGCAAGGGGTCGACCGGCCCCTCCAGCATAAATCCCGCGACCGGCAGGCAATATGCCCTCGATTTCCCGATCGTCACCATTAACGATATGGCGGAAGCCCAGAGGCGCCTCATCGATCACTTAGGCATAGATAAGCTGCTGACCGCGGTAGGGGGCTCTATGGGCGGCATGCTGGCGCTCTCCTGGCTCGTAAGGTATCCGGACAGGATCAGAAGCGCCATCCCGATCGCAACGGCCATAAAGCACGGCCCGCAGCAGATCGCGTTCAACGAAGTGGGGAGGCAGGCGATCATGGCCGACCCGCACTGGAATTCAGGGAATTATTACGGCGGGCCGCTCCCTGCGAAGGGGCTGGCTGTCGCAAGGATGATAGGGCACATAACGTACATGAGCGACCTGTCCATGGAAGAGAAATTCGGCAGGCAGAGGAAGATCGGGACCGAGCCCTTCAAGTTTACGGCAGACTACGAAGTAGAGGGGTATCTCCGTTACCGGGGAGACAGCTTCGTAAAACGTTTCGACGCCAATTCATACCTTTATATCACCAAAGCCATGGATAATTTTGACGCAACAGAATGGAGGCCGCTGCAGGACTCGCTCCAGGGACTTAAGACGAAGGTGCTGGTCATCGCGTTTAAATCGGACTGGCTCTATCCGGCCTACCAGTCGAAGGAGATAGTCAAGGCTTGCAAGCGCTCGGGGATCGAGACGACTTACTGTGAAGTGGATTCTACATACGGACACGACGCGTTTCTACTGGAGATCGAAGAGGAGACGCATCTGATCTCACATTTCTTAAAGAAAGTATTCCACGAATACGAAGCAGCCTGAGATTATGACATATGTGAACGTCCGCTTTGACCATAAAGCCATTTTAAAGTTAGTTAAGCCGCAGTCTACTGTGCTCGAGCTCGGGTGCGGCACCGGGGACCTTCTTTCCCTTCTGATTAAAGAAAGAAGCGTGCGCGGTCAGGGTTTAGAGATAGACGAGCAGGCGATATATGCGTGCGTGGCCAAGGGTCTTAACGTCATACACGGTGATATCGACAGCGGCTTGGCCGAATATGAAGACAAGTCCTTCGACTACGTGATCCTTAACCAGAGCCTCCAGCAGATAAAGCACCCGGATTCGGTGCTGACGGACGCTTTGAGAGTAGGTAGAAAGGTCATTATAAGCTTTTCAAATTTCGCGTATTACAAGTCCCGGCTGCAGATATTCTTCGGGGGAAGGACCCCCGTAACGGGTGCGCTGCCTTACCAATGGTACGAAACCCCGAACCTCCATTTCGTCAGCGTTACCGATTTCATAGACTATTGCCGGTTGAAGAACGTCAGGATCGATAGGAGAATGTACATCAGCGAAAACGAGCGGATCCGGCTCTTTCCGAATTTGTTTGCGCAGACGGCTATATTCCTGGTGGATCGGGGTCTCTGACATGTCCCCGGGACTTGCAGGATTATCTTCAGTTGATATTAATCGTCAGTTCCTGGAATAGACCACTTCTCTGCCGCGGCTGCTGTAGTACTCAATACACTCCCTTTCCCGTCCGCGTATGACCCTTCTTCCCGACAACCGCCCCTGCCATTCTGTGACGACCGTACACTGGTCTTCCTCCCCGTCCCTCTCGTAATAAACGATGACCCAGTCCCTCATCTTTCCCAGTTTGTGAGCGAGGGGCGAGTTCGAGAAGAGCACAGTGAACGACCAGCTGTCCTTCTCCTTATGATAGATCGGGAGCCATTTTTCTCCGGCTGGATTGAAACGCTTTGGCGCGATCTGCTTGAGCTCTCCGAGCGCGGCTTTCTCTCTATACTCCCTGTCCGCCTCGAGGATGAGCCCGACACCGGGTTTTTCGACCTCGAGCCCTCTCATCTCATGCTCGAGCCAGCGGAGCCTCCGCGCCCGGCGCCTCGATGACCGGGACAGAATCCCCGACAGGGCGTCCTTGATTCCCTGAACTTTCCTCCGGCCGAGGCCGGGGACTTTATTGAGGCTGCCGTCGTGCGCCGCTATTTCGAGCTCCTCCAAGGTCTCTATACCCAGCGTCTCGTGTATCCGGTGCGCTGTTTTCTCTCCTATACCGGGCACTGTCTCGAAAAGCTCTTCAGGAGAGGCCTGACCTTCGAGCCTTTCCAGAAGACCGATACGCCCCGTGGAGAGGAGCTCCGATATGACTGCCGCGATGCTCTTTCCGACCCCGGGCAGCGCTTCGAGTCCCTTTACGCCCTCGCCCCCGAGTATTTTCGAAACCGACGTCTCGCATTCCCTGAGCGTGCGTGCGGCGTTCATATACGCCCTCACCCTGTATGTGCCAGCCCCCTGTACCTCGAGCAGCGAGGATATACGATCGAGAGCGTCTGCGATCTCTTCGTTACTGAATGCTGGACCCTTTGCCATAGTGTGCCATGTTCTCGTTCTTTAGTGAGATGATAAGGGAAAGAGGAAGGGGTTGCAACAATGACCGGGGGGACTCCGGCCACTCCGGGCCGGCGTTGATTATATCCCTGCTGCGGCAGGAGAAGGGAAAAACTGAAAGGGGGCCCATAAGTGCCCCCTTCTCTAAATTAGAATGTTATTTTCGGATACCGATTAATATACGCAGCCTTATTTCGTTATGTTCCTCTTTATCGGCTGGTACTGACTCGGGCTTCCGCTCGGAACGGGTTTTGTAACGAAGCGCTCCGATTCCCGGGATTTCTGAAGTTCGTGCTCGGCGAGTAGCGCCATGGCCGGCGCTGCAAGGTACTCGAACCCCTTAAGCACCATTACGGTGCCCAGCATGAAGTGCAGGCCGAGGTCAGGCAGCAGGAAGAATGAAACGCCCCCCAGCGCGAGAATCAATACACCGATGATCGTTTCTGTCTGCACAGTGCTGATTGCCCCCAATCCCAGAGGAAGTGATTTGAATTTGTTCGTCCTCTGCCAGGCTATCTCCTTTTTAAACATGCACAATATGCTCGCTACGATGTAGGTATGTGTCAGCGCGCTGTTAGCGATGAATGCGCCTATAGTATCCTTCAGCGAGCACTTCAGGTATACGTGGTACGTTAGCCACCTGAGCGTGAACCCGCATACGAGTACGACGAGAGAGGTTATCCACATGGCCTTCGGGACCTCTATGACCTCATGGTTAAGCACTATCGACACCATGGCCGCGAGTCCGAAGGGTATGAACAGGGAGCCGATACCGAGGTTCAGGTATCCGAACCCGTGGTTCAGATGATGCAGCTTCTGGAGCCTGGTCATGGCCGACGGCTTCGCCATGAACTTCGGAAGATAGAGCCTGAAATGGTGCTTTAATTCCTGAACAGGGCCGAATGTCCATCTGAAGCGCTGCTTTTTGTAACCGAGGAATGTTTCGGGTATAAGTCCCCGGCCGAACGTTTCGTTCGTGTACACCGAGGAATAGCCTGCTGCGTGGATACGTATCGACAGCTCGGAGTCCTCCGTCTGGCACCATTCCGACCATCCGCCCGCATCTTCGAGCGCTTTTTTCCTGATGAGGCACATCGTTCCGACCGTGAGGGTCGCGTCCCTCTCGTTGAGACTAGGCATGACAGTTTCGAAGAAATATTTATATTCCCAGTAGCACATCTTCTGATAAAGGCTCTGCTCCCACTCCCTGTAATCGTGAGGGGTCTGGACGAAACCTATCTTGGGATCTTCAAAGTATCCGACGAGCCGGTCGAGGAAATCGGGCTCGACCTGGTAGTCGCTGTCGACAACGCCGATGATCTCCACGTCGGAATGAGTGTGCCTGAGCGCGAAGTTTAACGCGCCCGCTTTCGCGCCCTTTATCGGGTCCACGTGGAAGAACCTGAACCTTTCCCCCAGTCTGGCGCAGTGCGCCTCGACGGGTTTCCAGAGATTCGGGTCCTTGGTGTTATTATCGATGACCATTACTTCGAAATTGGGATAGTCGAGCTTCGCTATGCTGTCGAGAGTGGCTATAACGACGTCGGGCGGCTCGGAATAAGCCGGTACCTGGAGACACACTCTCGGGAAATGTTTCAGCTCTCCCGCGGGAAGGGGGGCGTTGGGCCGATCCCACTTTACCTTTCCCAGCACTTCCCACTGCTCGAAAACCGAGATGATACCGCCGAAGAGCGTCATGAACAGGATCGGATACCCGATGTACATAAGCACGCGAGTAACGGTGGTTACGTCTATCGACGTTATGAACCAGAATCCCCAGATCATTCCGAAGAGTGTAAAGAGGGTGTACGTTACGAGGAGCAGCCGTCCCGCTATAGTGAAGTTTTTAAGGACCTTGTGGGCTATAAGCATTGTCGTAACGCCCAGCGCCGAGAGGATAAAAATCTCGGGCAGGGAATACCCCATGACCCATATACTCAACGCCGCGACTATATTGACGTTCATATACTCTATCAGGCTGTAATAGTGCTTGTCTTTACCGATAAGGTTTTTCACGGTTATCAACAAAACCGAAAGAGCAAAGCTCACAGCCGAGTAGATATAGCCTGCTGTAATTAACTCACCGAAATTAAACATCTGAGTGTGATCCTCCTTTCAGAACCTGTAAATTATTTTGATATGCGTATGATCTTCCCATCACCTCACCCACCTGATCTCAACCAATTTGCCTGTTTTTTTGGTTTAAAACGGAAATTAATCTAATGCAGCAACACAGTCAGTTTTTAAACTGTTTATCATGGAAGGGACGATAACCAGTGCTTTTTTACCGCCGAAGCCTCTAATTTGAATGAAACAACCTCGAATCTCTGCACTTTTGTTTGCATTTGCTCGTAAATATATTGCAAAGAGCATGCCATTTCAAAGTAATCTCAATAATGTGTGATTACAGAGGGATACGTGCTTTCGCGAGTTTGTTTTATACGCAATTGTGTAAATTTACACTCCTTGGCTGTGCGCGTTTACACAATACACAGTCAATTCAGCTTTTTTTTCCAATATTCAGCGGTCAAACCGGGCTCGCTCCGGAGGGTTCCGTACGCTATCGTGCCCTCTGTCCGTTATCGACGCAAGTCGAGATATAAATCAATCGTTTCAGCAAGTTAAGTCGTAATATGCTTCTGCGGCGTATCTTACTGTTAAAAATCGTCCGATCCGCCTGACCCCCGTTAATTTCTTCTGCTAATGATCAGTAACGGCCGGTCCGTCTCGCCTGCGATCCTCAAGGTCAGCTCCCCGAGTAATTTCTGCCTGCGTCCGAGTCTCCGGATACCGAGAATGGCGAGATCGCTTTCCGTCACACGCCTTATAATGTGGGCCGAAATATCGTCTGATTTTTCCACCTGTACTTTAATCTCCCCCTTGACGGCCTGGTCGGCCGCATAGAGGAAAAGCTCTTTTCTCGCCCTGTCGTATGTTTTCCAGTCGGCGCTTTCCGGCAGTACCCTGAGAAAGGTGATTTCAGGATTGCCCGAGCGGCAGATGCTGCCCAGAATCCTGGCCAGAAGCTCTCCGTGACCGCCCCTCCCTCCGACGGGGACGAGGATCCGATTTACCTCGAGCATCTGCCAGTCACCGGGGGCCCTGAGTATGACCACATCGCTGTCGACGCTGCTGAGGAGCGTTTCGAGGTTCTTTTCCGTGTCGCTGTCGGTGAATTGTGTCAAACCGAGAAGGAGGCTTTCACATCCGTGCGTCTCGGATACCCGTATTATTTCGGGCCAGGGTCTCTCGGCAATGGTGATCAGGGCTTCTGGAGAGAGCCCGATGTCGAGCGAGGCCGAGACCGCCTCTTTCAAAACTGTCTGGGAATTAACGATCAAATCTTCCTCCCGGCCGGCGCTGTCTCCCCTTTTGGAAAGCACCACGGAAAGGAGGAGGACCCTTCCGGTATCCGGGGGAGCGAGAGAGCTTGCGACCCTTATCATCGGGGCTGCGTTCACGGGGTTCGCTATCGGCACCAGTACAAGGGGGCTCCTGCCTCTCAGTTTGACGAGTTCCGGATCGAATCCCTCGGATGAGGCGTCGAAGATCCGCGCGCTTCTTCCGAAGAGTATGACGTAGAGACATCCCCCGAAGGCAAGCCAGACGACGGCGATTATCCCCGCAACCGGGACCAATATGCCTTCGAATATAGCGACTCCCAGGCAGGCTGCGATCCCGATCAGCGGCAGATACGGGAACAGGGGGATGCGGAACGTTTCGGATACGCCCGCGATCCGCTTTCTCGCCAGTATTGCGATCGACTGCGTCAGGGCGAATGTGAGGAGAAATATAAGACTCGCCGCCGCACCCGCTGAGCCTATGTCGGGTACTACTATGAGAGTCACCACGATAATTGCCGCCGTGGCCGATATAGCTATTACGGGTGTGCCGCGTTTTACATCGATACCTCCCAGTGAGCGCGGGAGGGTTCTGTCCCGGGCCATGCTCTGGGCTATCCGCGAGGAAGCTAGAATATTGGCATACAGGGCTGAGAGCATGGACAGGATACCCGCGGCTATGACGAGCCAGTATCCCGATTTCCCGAGATATGTTTCGGCGGCGATGGCGACTACGGCTTCGGGCCTCTCCATGCTGAGCGCCGTAATCGATTCCCCTGAACCCGTGGCCGTAACCGTGACGATGAAGATAAGCGGTACGTATATGGCGATAGCAATGAGAAGGGAAATGATCATTGCCCTCGGTATGGTCTTTCGCGGGTTTTTCACTTCCCCTGCGACAGCGGCTATGAGCTCGAACCCGTGCAGTGTGATGAACGTATAACCCATGGCCTGGACGACACCGAGCACACCGAAAGGTAGGAACGGCGAAAGGTCCCCTCCGATAGAGCCCGGCGGCTCTTTCGACAACGCCCATACGCCTCCCAGGATCAGTATGGAAAAGACTATTATCTTCCCTATATTCGCGAATGCTCCTCCGCCTCCGGGTTTATTGATGAGGCTCGCTGAATAGATGACTATTGCAAGGACTGCAATTCCCGCCGAAACCCACTCTCCCGAGACCCATTCACCGTGGATGCCCGGGAAATTCTCGAGAACGCCCTGCATAAGTAGTGCTATGAAATGTCCTGCTCCGAGCGCATAAAGGACGGAAGCGACCATAGTGGCGAACCATACGAGCCAACCCACTGCAAATGCGGCCCTGATGTTCAAGACCTTCTTCGAGTAGACGTATGGCCCGCCCGATTCCGGGAACGCCGCTGATAACTCGGCAAAGCTGAGAGCTGTAATGATGGCGATTGCTCCGTTGAGCAGGAACGCGATTATTGCGCCGGGCCCCGCTGCCGAGAACGCCGCACCGGCAAGGACGAGTATTCCGCCGCCTATGATTGAGCCGACGCCTATTCCTACGGCTCCCATGAGTCCAATCGTTCGCCCGCCGTTATTAACCATATGAACCCGCCGTCAATATATATAATATATCAGATAGCAGATATATCATGGACTGCAAAACCCGGACTCCCTCAATACGATGCGTGAGAATAATGGTTTATCAAACAACCGAGCCCGGCATGGGATTAAGTATACCGATTCCCGAGCCTTTCCCGGGCGTAACGAAGCACCTTGGCAGGAAGGGGTCCGCTGGTCGATTCGGGGACGCCGGGGCCCGTTCGGAGGGGAGCAGCAGGGGATTTAATCTCCGCGTCCCGGGAAAGAAAAAATCAGTCTTCCCAGATATGGAATCTCTTTAGCAGGTAGGATTTATTTTGTTCGAATATTTTCGCTTGTTCCTGAACCACCTGCTCAGCCTCGTCGCTCGTCATATTCATTACCTGCTGACAGTAGCTCTTCACCCTTCCGAAATAAAGCGGCGTTATGATATCGACAAGCCTTCTCTTGTTTCGCTGCCACTGCTGGTAGATATAAGCGAAATCGTAAAGGATTTTACTCCAAAGCATGGCATCGAATTCTGCTTCCTTGTTGGAGCTCCAGCTGTTGTATATTTCGTCGAGTCTGTCGAGGTTGTCGTCGTTAAGGATGTCACCGTACATAGGGCGGAACTGCTGAAACCCCTCGACGAATTCTTCGTGCAGGTCGTTCATGCTGACGGATATAGCTTCCAGTTTCGGTTCTTCCTCGATCTTGTTCTTGATCTGAATCGCCCGGAAAGGATTCTCCCTGTACCAGTTGTGCTCGTATTTGCTCATCAGGTAAAAGACTGTGCTCACGACCTGCCTGAACATAGGCCCGAGATCGGACGCGGGGTCCTTCGCCCCGTGTATTTTGGTACCCAGATAGGTTTGAACAATCGTATGACCCTCGTTCACGGCGCAGGTCGTCATCCAGATATCTATGCCGAAGCGCGCCACGTCCGTGTCCCAGACGTCCTGCTTGACGTAGAAAGCAGCGAGCTCCGGACAGAGACCGAAATCGCCGCCTATGGGCTGTCTGACATCTATCCCGTAGAGCGCCCGGGTCAACGGGTATACGATCTGGTTAGTGATGGTCCCGTCGAATTTATGTCTCCTGTAATAAGGAGCGACAAACCCTGCTGAGCCGTCGAGAATGGGTTCGACTATGAATTTTACCCACTCGGGGGTGATGCTCCTCAGGTCTGCGTCGAATACCGCGATCGCCTTTACCTTGAGCATGATCGCAAGCTCGAATACCGCTCTGAATGAAGTGCCCTTTCCGGGGAAACCCCTGTAGATAGTGACCCTTCTGTTTATGTTCTCAGGTATTCTGGCCTGATACGCGTTCTCCCTCGTATCATCGAGAGAGCCTCCGTCGCTTATGAAAATTGCCGCTTTGTACTCCGGAAAGTATTGAGACAAACCCTTGGCCACCTGCTCGACGACGAATCCTATCGAGTCCTCGCAGTTATAGCAGGGTATTCCGACGAGGATATCCACCGATTTTATCTCATCCACCCACCAGAGGACGTTCTGTCTCAAGGCCGATTCATATTTTCGCATGCTTTAATTATCCCTTGCCGTTGATTAAAGAAAATAAATATAACACCGAATCTCCAGAGGTTGTAAAATAATTCCGCATAACCGCCTTCAAGTATTGCAAATTATATATGGAGATTATTACTAAAACTTAGGCGCTCAGCTGGAGCTCTCGATGGATTTGCTATCGATAATGTTTTTGTAAATACGGGGAAGACTTATTCTGATCGGATAATTTCTACACCGGCGGCAAATACTATGCCTTTCCAAGGAGCATCTTGTAATGCTTGAGATAGACCTTGCTCGATTTTTTCCACGAAAAGTCCATTCGCATCCCGGTTCTGATCAGGTTTAGCCATTCTTCATGATTTCTGTATACACTCAATGCCCTTTCTATCGAATCTATCATATCATGCTCGTTGAAACGTTTAAAAATGAAACCGTTTCCATACTCCCTGTTTTCCGTGTAATCGTTAATCGTATCGAGGAGCCCGCCTGTCCCCCTTACGATAGGTATCGTCCCATACCTGAGCGAAATCAATTGTCCGAGCCCGCACGGCTCGAACCTCGACGGCATGAGGAACATGTCGCATCCGGCGTATATGCGCCTCGCCTTCGACTCGTCGTAGCCTATGATCGCTTTGAAATTTCCCCTGTAATCGGCGGAAACGTCTTTAAGTAGTTTTTCGTACCTCTTGTCGCCCCTTCCGAGAATTACGAGGTCGACATCGAGATCCAGTATGCTGTTGAGCGACCTTACCACGAGGTCAACTCCCTTCTGGAGGGCGAGACGCGATATCACGCCGATAAGCGGCTTGTGCCCGTTGGCTTCGAATCCCAATACGCTCTTCAGCTTTGACTTGTTGCGGAACTTCCCTTCGAGATCGTCGGATCTGTAATTGAAGTAGAGGTCATTGTCCCTCTCGGGATCCCAATCGTCGTAATCGATGCCGTTTAAGATTCCGGCCAGCTTGCCTTCGCTCGAGATTACGCGCAGAACTCCGTCGAGACCATACCCGTATTCTCTCGTCCTTATCTCTTTTGCGTAAGTCGGGCTCACCGTGGTAACCAGATCGGAAGCGATGATACCTCCTTTCAACAGGTTCGCTCTCCCGTAGAATTCAAGATGCTCCGTATTGAAGAGCGATTGACTGAGCCCGAACTTGTCCAGAATGTCTCTGCTGTATATGCCCTGGTAGGCGATATTATGGATCGTGAAAACTATTTTCGTATCGTAGAAAAACGGGTCGTTATTGTAATGTTTTTTCCACTTAAGCGCTATAGGGGCCATAGCCGACTGCCAGTCGTTGCAGTGGATGATGTCCGGTTTGAAATTGAGCGCCTTTGCGATCTCTAACGCCCCCAGAGAAAGGAATCCGAACCTTAGGTCGTTATCCTGATAATCGCCGTTTGGCGCGGTGTAGAGAGAGTCACGATCATAGAACTCGTCATTGCACAGCAGATAAACAGTCACCCCGTCTACCGTCGTCTCCTTTATCGTGCCTTTATACGCGAGCCAGTCGATGCTGACCAGCACTTCCTTGGATAGATTCTTGACATTGAGCTTCAGCTGCCGCAGATTCTTTCTAACCTCCCTGTAATAAGGAAGAATAATCCGGACATCGCATCCTATATCGTTCAATTTCTTGGGAAGCACGCCTATGACGTCCGCGAGCCCTCCTGTCTTAGCAAGGGGCTCCATTTCTGAGGCTATGAATAGTACCTTTATCAATTGACTTATTCCTCTGTGATTCTTTCGACCCGGTTTAGATTCCAATAAGTATAAATATAAATTTTAAGAATGTATTTAGCCGGATAAAACTAACCGGAAAGCTCTCCCCTGTTGCTGGATTCGGTAATTTCCTTGAGCTTCGCTACCAGGTCCTCCTGATAGTATCCTGGTGTTAACCTCCATTCCCAGTTGCCCGATTTAGTCGAAGGTCTGTTCATTTTTGCATCTGCGCCGAGCCCCATAACGTCCTGCACCGGGATTATCGCGGTATCGGCGGCCGACGACATCGCTAACCTTATGAATTCCCAACTCAGGTCACTGTAATCCATCTCACTGCCTATATACTCTATATACTTAAAAAACCTTTCTTTTTCGGCGCTCCCCGCATCCTTTTCCCACCACCCGATGACCGTATTGTTATCGTGAGTGCCCGTGTATACGACACAATTTTTGTTGCTGAAATTTTTAGGGAGGTAACTGCCGTAAGGGAAATCGTCCCCGAAGGCGAAGAGCAGTATCTTCATTCCGGGGAGGTCGTATTTCTTTATTATTTTCTTTACGTCCGGAGTTATATAGCCGAGGTCCTCGGCTATGAACCTCGATTTGTCGAAGTGAGAAAACAAGGTATCGAAAAAGCTCACGGCATCGAGGCCGACCCATCTGCCGTTGAGCGCGGTCCTTTCCCCGGCCTTTACTTCCCAATACGAGACGAATCCCCTGAAGTGATCGAGCCTCAGCGAATCGAATAGCTTCAGGTTATGGCCTATACGTCTTATCCACCATTCAAACCCCGTCTCTTTTAAAGCCTCCCAGTCGTAAACCGGGTTCCCCCAGAGCTGTCCTGTCTTGCTGAAGTAATCTGGCGGGACTCCTGAAACGTACTCGGGGTTCTTGTCTTTATCCAGTTTGAAGAATTCGGGGTTACTCCATACCTCGGAGCTGTCGTAATTTATGTAGTAGGGGATATCGCCTATAATCTCGACCCCTCTCTCGTTTGCATATTTCTTTAACGAATCCCATTGACGGAAGAAGATGTACTGGAGGAATTTGTGGTAGATGATCTCTCTTGCCGCTTTCTCTCTCCAGGCCTCAAGAGATTTTTCATCCCTGTCCCTCAGATCAGCAGGGAAATCCCGCCATGTGCCGGGCAAATTTTTTTTAACCGAGGCGTAGAGTGCATAATCGTCGAGCCAATGTCCGTTTTCTTTAGAGAACTCCTTAAATCCGCTGTCACCGGGCAAAGAGGACTCGGCGTTTCTGAATGCACGATGGAAGAGCGCGGTCTTCGAGACGGTAACGAGCCCGTAATCGACCCTTTCCGGCTTCGGAAATGTCTTCATATTAATATCGGCTGCCGATAAATACCCTGCGTCCTTCATTATCTCCGGGCTGATCAAGATGGGGTTGCCGGCGTAGGACGAGGGGCCGCTGTAAGGGGAGTTGCCGAATGTCATATCAGTCGGATTAATAGGAAGGACCTGCCAGTATGATTGCCGCGTTTCGGATAGAAAATCAGCGAACCTGCGGGATTCCGGACCCATGTCCCCGATCCCGAACCGTGAAGGCAGCGATGTGATGTGGAGTAGAATGCCGCTTGCTCTCTTGTTCATATATTTCTGCGCTTAATTACCGGGAAGCCGCGTTCAAATTTTTTTTGTGTAGAGCGGCTTCAGGACGGTGAGGGACCTTCCGGCCATTGTGTATTTATATCCCGAGCGGAGCCTCCTCGGTCCTTTCGGGCCGCGTGGCGAGGTGGTGTCGATGACCAGCTGCCATTTCTCCGCGATCCCGAATGACGGTATGACGAACTCCGTTTCCCCTGGCTCCGCATTAAGAAGAAGCATAAGAGTATTATCGTATCCGGGCTTCTCTCTTCTTTCGATATTTTTAAGGTTATCGCCGGATTTTATTAAACCCATCGACAGGAGGCCGCCGTTCAGCCAGTCTCCGTTCGTCATTTCGCTTCCGTCATTCCGGAACCATATGAGGTCTTTGAATCCGTTGTGCCTGACGACGTTCCCGTGAAAAAACTTACCCTGATTCAGTATCGGGTGCTTCTTCCGAAAACCGATCATGAAGCGTGTAAACTCGAAGAGCTCTTTTCCTGAGGGGCCGAGCGTCCAATTCATCCATGAAATATCGTTGTCCTGGCAGTACGCGTTGTTGTTGCCCTTTTGAGTCCTGCCGATCTCGTCCCCTGCTGCGAGCATCGGGATACCCTGAGATAAAAACAGCGTCGCGATCAGGTTTCGTTTCTGCCGCTCCCTGTGATTTTTTATTACGGGGTCGTCTGACGGTCCTTCTACGCCGAAGTTGTAACTGTAGTTGGAGTCAGTGCCGTCCTTATTATTCTCGAGGTTCGCCTCGTTATGTTTCTTCTCGTAGGTTACGAGGTCGTTGAGCGTGAAACCGTCGTGTGACGTGACGTAGTTGACGCCTGTGTACGGCCCCCTCGCCCTCGCTCCGTACATGTCGCTCGACCCGCTTATGCGGTATGCGAGGTCGCCCAACTGTCCACGGTCCCCTCTCCAAAACCGCCTGACCGTGTTCCTGTATCTGTCGTTCCACTCTGACCACGGGTCGGGGAAACTCCCTGCCTGATACCCGCCGGGACCGAGGTCCCAGGGCTCGGCTATGAGCTTGACCTTCGATAAAACGGGGTCCCGGTTTATGATCCCGAATAAAGCGTTCGATTTGCTGTAATCGGGTTCTTCCCGAAAGAGCGCGGTCGCAAGGTCGAACCTGAACCCGTCTACGTGCATTTCCGTGACCCAGTACCTCAGGCTGTCGGTTATCAATCTCCATACGGCCGGTTTGGCTGAATTCACGGTATTCCCGCATCCGGTAAAGTTCGCGTATTGCCCTTTGCTCTTTCGGTCGAGGCGGTAGTAGGAAGCGTTGTCGATACCCCTGAATGAAAGCGAAGGGCCTGACGCTCCCCCTTCGGCTGTGTGGTTATATACGACGTCGAGAATTATTTCGAAGCCTTCCCTGTGGAGAGCCTTGACCAGGTCTTTAAACTCGGCCACCTGTCTTCCAGGGACTCCCGTGCTTGAAAACCTTATATCAGGTGCGAAATAGCCTATCGTGTTGTATCCCCAGTAATTGCCGAGGCCGTTTTCGAGCAGCCTCTTTTCGGAGGCGCTCTGGTGGACGGGCATGAGCTCGAGAGTGGTTACGCCGAGGGAATGCAGATAGTCGAGCACGGGAGGGGCCGTCAAGCCTGTATAGGTTCCTCTCAGTTCCTCAGGGACGAGCGGATGAAGGGCTGTAAATCCCCTGACGTGGAGCTCGTAAATTACCGTCTTACCCCAGGGTATATTGGGCGGGGAATCTTTCCCCCAGTCGAACGACCCGTCGACGACCACGGATTTCGGCATGTACGCAGCGCTGTCCCTCACGTCAGGCGCAGGCTCGCCGCTCTTCGGAATATTTCTGTAGTCGAAATGTATTTCACTCAAATTTATGCCCGCCGAAATCGCCTTCGCGTAGGGGTCGATGAGTAATTTGCCGGGATTGAACCTGAGTCCCCGGGCAGGGCTGTATGGTCCGCGAACCCTGTACCCGTAAAGCTGACCCGGCTTCAGTCCGGGTACGTAAGCGTGCCATACATAGCCTGTTTTTGCTGTTAGCGGGATCCTCGCAGTTTCGGTATCGGGAACCCCCCTCGAGAAGAGGCACAATTCAATTCCGTCCGCGTACTCTGAAAAAATGGCGAAGTTTACCCCGGAGCCCTCCCATGAAGCGCCGAGGGGCTCGGGCCTCCCTGTCCGAATATCGGTTATTTTTCCGGTTTCCGGTGTATATTTGTCCAAGGTCGGCTGTCTGTAATGTTATTCTGGAAAAAAATCCATAGACATTATACTATCAACCTTCGTATTTGAAGAACAGCACGCCGAGCGGCGGGAGGTCTATCTCGATGTGGGAATTGTAACCGCTCGATACGGTGTGGATTCCGCCGTAGTTGCCTACCCCGCTGCCTCCGTAATAATGCGAATCACTGTTCAACCGCTCACTCCAGCGCCCGGCCCTGGGCACCCTCACCCTGTAGCGTTTCCTGGGGACGGGAGTGAAATTGCAGACGACGAGCACTATCTCCCTGTCCCCCCGGCTCTTTCTGAGAAAACTGATGACGCTCTGCTCGTAGTCCTTGAAATCAGTCCAGTCGAAGCCCTCAAATGAAAAATCGATTTCGTACATGGCGGGCTCGCTCCTGTAAAACCCGTTCAGGTCCTGGACCCAGCGCCTGAGGCCGCTGTGGAGGGGGTATTGCAGGAGGTGCCAGTCTATGCTTCGCTCGTGGCTCCACTCGTCCCACTGACCTATTTCCCCGCCCATGAACAGCAGCTTTTTCCCCGGATGCCCGAACATGTATCCGAAAAGGGCCCTGACGTTGGCGAACTTCTGCCACATGTCGCCCGGCATCCTGCCGAGCAGTGACCCTTTCTCGTGAACCACCTCGTCGTGCGAGAACGGGAGTACGAAATTTTCCGTAAACGTGTACATAATGCTGAACGTGAGGTCGTTATGGTGATATTTTCTGTGAACGGGGTTCCTGGAGAAGTAATCGAGTGTATCGTTCATCCACCCCATGTTCCATTTCATTCCGAATCCGAGTCCTCCCACGTACGTGGGACGGGAGACCATGGGCCACGCGGTCGATTCCTCCGCGATCGTCTGCACGTCCGGGTGGTGGGCATAGATTGATTGGTTCAACTCTTTAATAAAGTCTATCGCGCGCAGATTCTCATTGCCCCCGTATTCGTTCGGTTCCCACTCGCCGGGATTGCGGCTATAGTCGAGATACAGCATGGACGCTACGGCGTCGACCCTGACACCGTCTATGTGGTACTGGTCGAACCAGTACATTGCGCTGCTCTTGAGGAATGCCCTGACCTCGTTCCTGCTGTAATTGAAAATATATGAGCTCCAATCGGGGTGAAACCCCTTTCTCGGGTCTGCGTGCTCGTAGAGATGAGTGCCGTCGAAGTAGACGAGCCCGTGCTCGTCTCCGGGGAAATGTGAGGGAACCCAGTCGAGGATAACGCCTATTTTGTTTTGATGAAGCACGTCGATGAGATACATGAAATCCTCAGGGCTTCCGTATCTGGCCGTAGGGGCGAAATACCCGGTAACCTGATACCCCCATGAGCCGTAGAACGGATGCTCCATGACCGGGAGGAACTCCACGTGCGTGAACCCCGCAGACTTCGCGTATTCGGCCAGCTGAGGGGCTATTTCCCTGTAAGTGAGGGACCTGTATCCCTCTTCCGGAACCCTCCTCCACGAGCCTATGTGCACTTCGTAGATGGAAATGGGCGCATCGAGAGAGTTGTTTTCTCGTCTGTTGTCGAGCCACGCCCTGTCGCTCCATTCGTAGCCGGACTCCCATACGACCGAAGCCGTCTTGGGCGGGGTCTCGGTGCGTCTTCCGTACGGGTCGGCCTTTTCCACTTTATAATTATTGTATTTTGATGTTACGTAGTATTTATAGACCTCTCCCTTCCCGAGCCCCGGAATGAACGCTTCCCATATGCCGGATTCATCCCACCTGGGCGACATCCTGTGGGAGAGCTTCTTCCAACCGTTGAAGTCCCCGATTACGGATACGCTGTCCGCGTTAGGCGCCCAGACTGCGAAATGGACCCCGGGCGTCCCGTCCTTCTCCGTCACATGGGAGCCAAGCTTTTCGTACATTTTCGTATGAGCCCCCTGCTTGAAGAGGTATACGTCGTATTCCGTTAAGGATCCCGGTTTGTTATTGGCTGTTTCTCTTTGATCCATGTGTCGTTAAACGCTCTTGCCTGTTGGTATTTCAGATTTTTATTATACACTGTTAGCGGATGAGGAGAATTTGGGATTTTAACTTTATTCTCCGGCAAGCGTATAATTATCCCGCGCCGGGGCCTTATATGTAAGCATACCCCCGGCTGCAATAATTCGGTTAAAGAATATTGATATACAGGTAACGAAAATGGTCGACTTCGATTCCGCATTGAAAATATCGTATGACTCCGGCTTCCTCCGGAACAGGATTCTCTATCACATGAAATACTCGATGGGCAAGAAATTGACCGAGGCGTCTAATAACGACCTCTTTCACTCGATTTCCCTTGCAGTCAGGGAATTGATCATGGACGGGATGTTCGAGACTGCGGAATTATACGACAGGATCGACCCCAAGCGGGTTTACTGCCTTTCCCTCGAGTATCTGATAGGCAGGTCCCTGACGAACAACCTCATAAACCTCGGCATATTCGACCTTTGCAGGGACGCGCTTAAGGGCCTCGGCGTCGATTTGTGTGATATTGCCGAAACTGAATCCGACCCCGCTCTCGGAAACGGAGGCCTCGGGAGGCTGGCTGCCTGCTTCCTCGATTCGCTGGCCACACTCGGTATCCCCGGGTTCGGCTACGGCATTAATTACGATTACGGGATATTTAAACAGGATATTATCAACGGCTACCAGGTGGAGCACCCCGATCACTGGCTGGGCGAGGAATCGCCGTGGCTCATCGAAAGGCCCGACGATATATGCGTCGTGCCGATATTCGGCCAGGTAAAAATTGAAAAAGACGTTAGCGGAAATTACAGGCCGACCTGGAAGGATTGGAAATTCCTCTATGGCGTCCCCTATGACATGCCGATAGTGGGCTACGGTAACAGGACGGTCAATTACCTGAGGCTCTATTCCGCCAGGTCGTCGAACGAATTCGACATGAAGATCTTCAACAGCGGCGACTATATGAAGGCAGTCGAGCTGAAGATGTCATCGGAGACGATATCGAAAGTCCTCTATCCATCCGATACCGTCGAGCAGGGGAAGGAGCTCAGGGTCATCCAGGAGTATTTCCTGGTCTCGTGCGCCGTACGCGATATCGTGAGACGGTTCCTGAAAAGGCACGACGGGTTCGGCAATTTCTCTTCAAGGGTAGCCATACAGCTGAACGATACTCACCCGGCGCTTGCAATAACCGAGCTAATGAGGATACTCGTCGACGAAAACGATATTACATGGGACAGGGCCTGGTCGATAACCGAATCCACATTCGGGTTCACGAACCACACGCTACTTCCCGAAGCCATGGAGAAGTGGCCGGTCTCGCTCTTCGAGCGCGTCATACCGCGCCACCTGGAGATAATCTACGATATAAACGAAAGGTTCCTCAAAAAGATTAAAGCGAGATGGCCGGAAGACCCCGCCCGCATAAGCAGGATGTCTCTCATTGAGGAAGGGAACGGAAAGAGGGTGCGCATGGCCCATCTTTCCATCATAGGCAGCCACTCCGTAAACGGCGTAGCGGCGCTCCATTCGGAGCTTATAAAGACCTCTCTCGTCCCTGATTTTTATGAGCTCGCGCCCGAAAAATTCAACAACAAGACTAACGGCATAACTCAGAGGAGGTGGCTCCTCAACTGCAACCCCGGTCTCGCGAGGCTCATAATCAGGACGGTCGGCGACGACTGGATAACGGACCTCCATAAGCTCAGACCCCTCGAGTCCTATTCCGGGGACGAGGATTTTCAGAAGGAATTCATGCTAATCAAGAAGGGGAACAAGGAAAGTCTTGCGAAGCTGATACACAGGATTACACGCATAACGGTAAATCCCGAGAGCTTGTACGATGTTCAGATAAAGCGTATCCACGAGTACAAACGGCAGCTCCTCAACATCATGCACATTATCCATCAGTATTTCAGGATCGTCGAAGACGGCGCCCAGCTCAGCGTGCCGAGGACGTATATATTCGCCGGGAAGGCCGCCCCCGGCTACTGGGCCGCAAAACAGATAATCAAGCTTATCAATAACCTAGCCGGCGTCGTGAACTTGGACCCAAGGGTGAGGGATCAAATAAAGGTGGTATTCATTCCCGATTACAAGGTGAGCCTCGCCGAAAGGATAATCCCGGCCGCTGACCTGAGCGAGCAGATATCCACTGCGGGGAAGGAGGCCTCGGGGACGGGGAACATGAAGCTCGCGCTAAACGGTGCCCTAACAATCGGGACTATGGACGGGGCGAACATTGAGATCAGGGAAGAGGTGGGGGAAGAG
>DATIET010000323.1:0-6676 GCA_035455615.1 Thermodesulfobacteriota bacterium | reverse complement strand
TTACTCGCAATATTTACAGCCGGTTATAGCGTTTCACAAGCTCAGAATTCTGAAAAGTGTGAATCGGTTGGGGATTTTCTGATTCTAAAAAATCAGAAGTACGCTCTTTGTGCTCTCGCGAGCTGCCTGACGTTCAATCAGGTCGCATACTGCGGGTGCGATATACTGAAAGGCGACAGCATAAGTCTCCCCTTCGACTTCGGCGACGGCGAGAATGTATGCACCGTAAACGAGGAGGGCGCCGGGAACGGCTACCGTGTGAGCACGTACAGTGTTCCGGAGCAAGCCAAATATCCGGACGGCGATTCCGCCGCTTACACGTGTCCCGGCGAACTTAACAAGGGCAAATTCGGCGGCGTTTCGGCTGCGAAAGGGTCTTACGCACAGTGTGACGGCGGGCTATGTTTTATCAGCACGAAAGGCAATCATTTCCCAACCTTCGGGAAGCTCGGGAAAAAAGAGATCATTTGCTCGTGCCCGATAGCCACCAACTGTGAAAAATCGAGCGCTAACCCTGACGGGCACCAGATCTCGGGGCCTTACGACAGCGAGTCAGGGTGTGATCCGAACGTATGCGCCAAATGCGATGCCGGAGCCGTAACCGGTCTACAGTGCGAATCAGGCAATCCATTGAGCTTTATAGGGGTACAGGATGATATTACCGTGGGATCGGCGACGGGTGTCGGCAATGCGCTTACCTGTGGCTTGCTGGGTCCCGGCAGCGTGGTTGAGTTTAACAGCTGTTTCTGCTCCTGCGATGAAGTCGGCGAGGACGGCCTCTGCGCCGAGTGGAGCGTACATAACGAGTCTCCCGACGTCGTTGACTGCGGATTATAGAAAATTTTCCGTGCCGACCCCATGACCGGAGGAAATATCGCGAAAGAGTGAAGTGTACGTGAGCAAGCTGGGATCCGGACCGGGGTTTCAAAGAGATTTCCTTTACGTCTGTAAACGGGCTCACCGCGGGCAAAATCGGACTTTACCTTAACGGAAGCATGCCTCCTGAGGAATGGGGGAATGGCGTAGATTGGATTATTCTCTGTCGTTCAATATTTTAGAATTGCGCCATTCGGATTTAGAAAGTACAATTAGAATCCATCTCGGAAAAATCCGGGTTGAAAGATCTGGATGTGGTTAATAAAAAGCAAATAAAGAGGAAGTATTATATATGGACAGAGAGATAAAGGACATTACGAAGAAAATCATCGAGCTAAGGGACGAACGTTACCACAAGCAGTTTCATAATCCCAAGGACCTGGCCCTGTCCATGGTGCTCGAAGCAAGCGAGTTGCTGGAACATTTTCAATGGAAATCAACAGAGGAAATCGAGCACTACGTAAGCGATCATAAGAAGGAGATCGGCGACGTACTGGCCGATGTCTTGTATTGGGTCTTGTTAATGAGTCACGATTTAAAAATAAACGTCATTAAGATTCTGGATAAGAAAATTGAAAAAAACGAGAATGGTTCTCCGATTAAAAACCCCAAGAAAGCCCGCAAGAAAAAATAAGCCGTAAGGCGAAGACTTTATTCAGTTACTTCAGTTCAATTCATTCAAAAAACGATCCGGCTCGGCTTCTATAAAGCCGAAGCCTTTCGCGGAGTCGAACCACTTAACCAATCCAGTCCCTCAGACTTTGGAGGCGTGCGCGCCCAACCATTCCCTTAACCGCCTTACGAAACGGTCGGGTGCGTCCATATGCACCCAGTGTCCTGCGTCTTCGAATACCTCGAGGATCATGGCGGGGAAATGGGTTTTGAGGAGCTCCTCGTGCTCCCAGACTTTATATTCGGACCTGCCTCCGGCGATCACCAGTGTCGGTCCCTCGTAAACGGCCCGGGGAGGGAGCTCGAAGGTTTCTTCCGCTGCGAACCTGTGAAGCTCGGGAAGGTTGCTGCGCCATTCGAACTCTCCCGCAGTATTCCGCCTCAGGTTCTGAAGTAAGAACTGGCGCACAGCCGGGTTGAGTATTTTCTCCGACAGGGCCCTGTCGGCGTCAGCTCGGGTATTTATGGATTTCAGGTCGAGCTCCATAAGCGCATCGAGTATTATCCGGAGCCCCTCGGCTCTCCGCCCCGGAACTATGTCCACAACCACAAGGCTCGAGATCGCCGCCTTATCCGATGTCGCTACCGCCATAGCCGCAAGCCCGCCCATGGAATGCCCAACGAGATGTGGGGACCCATCGCAGTTTGTCTCGATGAGTCTGACGATGTCGTCCCTCATCGCCTCGATAGTGTGAGGGCCGTGTGGAGAGACGCCGTGGTTCCTTAAATCGGGGACGATCACGCGGCAGCCGGCCGCGAGCTCGCGCATAATGCGCTGCCAATTCCGTGAGGACCCCAGGAGCCCGTGCAGTATAATGACTTCGGGGCCTGAGCCGCCGGATTTAACGAGGTTGAGCTGCATTCTGATTTTCTCTCCCCCCCGGATCGGTCTTTGTGTGTCCGCACGGTTAGGGGTTGCCGCGAAGCCCGGCACGTCCTGTCGAGCTCACGTGCGGAACTTTTTCCAGTAACGCACGAGTCCCCCTATATTCATCCAGAACGGGTCTGCCAGCTCGTAGGCTTCGATCAATTGCCTGTCCGCTCCGGCATTCGCGAGTATATCCCGGAACATGCTTTCCATCTCGATAATCATTTCGTCTTCCGTTCTGCCTTCTTTAAGTTTCACGCCTGCCCATTCGGTAATGTCGAGAAGCCTGTTTTCGAGCTCT
This sequence comes from Thermodesulfobacteriota bacterium, assembly GCA_035455615.1. Taxonomy (GTDB): domain Bacteria; phylum Desulfobacterota_D; class UBA1144; order Nemesobacterales; family UBA2774; genus 2-12-FULL-53-21. The sequence continues at coordinate 3,959 of DATIET010000323.1, read as the reverse complement.
TTCAGGTGGTCTTCGACGTCGCCCGACATGCCGAAATGAGTGAGATAAATGGCCTGCGGTTTCAGGCTCATGATCTTTCGTATCGATTCCTGCCAGAGCTCGATGTTGATATCGGGCGGCGGGGTAGGCGGCAGTACCGGCCCGTTTTCTATGCGTACGCCGGCCGCGTCTCCCGTAAATAAGATATCCTCCACGAGATAGGAGTGGTGATGGGACGCGTGCCCGAGTGTTTCAACAGCCTCGATACTGATATTCCCGATTTTTATCTTTTCCCTGTCCCGGATTTCATGGATATTTTCCCCAGCTATGGGTCGGATTTCGCCCCAGAGCGTTTCCATTTGATCGTTATAAATGCGCCTTGCGGATGCTACGAGCTTTGCGGGATCGGCCAGATGCTTGGCTCCGAAAGGGTGAACGTAGATTTTGGCGCCCGCATCGGCGAAGCGCCAGGCAGCGCCTGAGTGATCGAGGTGTATGTGAGTGACAAAGACATTTCTTATGTCTTCCATTGAGTAACCGTGCTCGTTCAGGCTCTTTTCGAGTTTATGAAAAGTCGAATCGGGACCGGTTTCTATTAATATGGGTTCGCCGCCGTTTTCAATGAGATAAGAAGCTATCACCCTCTGTGTGAAGAAGTCATGGTCTATTGTATGAATTTTCATTAAAAGACTCCTTATTCTTTTGAAGGTGTGTCTGTATCCGCAAACGGCCCGGTCTGTTATGATATAGAATCTATGTGCAAGAGAAGAAAGTATTCTCGAAGCTCATAACAAAATAAGAACCCGGCCAAATGAATATACTCGAATTCTCTTCGCTCGTCTTTCTCGGCTCGCTCCTTGCGGGCTTTCTCGGAGCTGCTACGGGACTCACTGTCTGGATCTTCTTAATGTCAGGGTTACAGTTGGAAACAGTCAGTTTCACCGCCGGGGATATGTCAGGGACGTTAAATTCAAGGTGTTCTTTCTTGTTTACCTTCGGCAAGTCCTGACCTATTATAATGTAGGGCTTATACTCGGGGAAGGCTGCAGGGCTTTCTACTATTGCCTGCCGGCATATGCCCGTTGAACCCGACTGTCAGGCCCTGCTCGAAGTATATCCCTGCAAGCTTCCGGCGTGTACTGTCCTTACTGGCCGCCTTTACAACTGATAAGAAGGTCCGGTCAAATACGGCTTTCTTAGAATCTACTGTTTGCCCGTCACTGGACAGGGCTTAAAATTTTTTTACACATGATATTCCTCCCCGCAAATGGTGTACCCTCCTCCGCTCCGCGTGTGTCTTAATCTCGTCTATGGAGTAAAATGTCGATAATACAAGAATAGTATTTATCATAGCCTGCTTATGCACGCATATGATAGTTAATTATTCTTTTTATCATACTTGACTAAAGTCATTTGTTCTGACTATAATTGGCAATTACTTAATGTACGGGGGATATTATGAATACCATTTCAAATTCAGTTACGGTAAGGGTATTAGCGCTTCTTTTAGTGGTTTTTTTCTCGGTAGGCGGTTGCGGCGGCAGTGGCGGTGAAGATGAGGATGGGGTAAATATATTTGTCACCCTTACAAATCCCATAACTAATGAATTTCCTATACATATTCTTTCACCCGGCGAGAGTTTATCGCCTGATAATCAACTCGCACCCGGCGAATCACGGGAAGTATTCATTGGTTTGGTAGAGGAAGGAGAGGCAATTGTCTTCCGTGCGGGGAGAAACGGCGTAATCTGTCAAGAAATTGCATGTACTCCTTTTCTCAACCAGGAATTTTTCCAGGTGACCTGGGATGAACTTGAAAATGTAGATCTCTTTGACCTGTTCTGCGACGATGGGTTTAACGGGAGAGTGGTTATAGATTTTTTGAAGACGTGCCCTCTTTTTTGAAGTGGATTTAGTGCGCCGGCGCCGCCCTTTATGACTTACTAAAGGGGGATGGGGGGAATACCGTATAGCCGATACTCCCCCTTGTCTTTCCCCTCTGAATTTCAATTATTCCGTCCCGAGGGATTGTAATATCCCGGCCGTTCGGGAGTATTTATCCTGAGTAGACATAACGCGGACATTAGGACCGGAAATATTCACTACCGGAATCTTACACAAAGGTTCTCCGATGGACATACTGGAATTCTCTTCCCTTGTCTTTCTCGGGTCTCTCTTTGCGGGCTTTCTCGGAGCTGCTACGGGACTCGGGGGAGGGGTCGTGATAGTGCCTCTCCTCGCGCTAGGCTTCGGAGTCGATATACGCTACGCCATGGGCGCTTCTCTCGTTTCGGTAATAGCGACCTCCTCGGCTGCCGCGTCCGCTTACGTTAAAGAGGGGTTCAGTAATCTACGGGTGGGAATGTTTCTCGAAATCGCGACTACGACCGGCGCTGTGGCCGGTGCGGCCGTCGCGACCAGCATCTCTCCTTCTGCAATCGCGATAGTCTTCGGCCTCGTGCTTGTCTATTCGTCCTATCAATCCGGCTTCTCGCGTCACAAAGACGCCGCGCCCGGCAAGCCCGATAAGCTTGCGACGCGTCTCAGGATGAATTCCGAGTACCCGACGCCTGAAGGGACGGTAAAATATTATGTCAGGGCCGTACCCGGCGGGTTCGGAGTAATGTTTATAGCGGGCGCGCTTTCCGGGCTTCTGGGCATAGGCTCGGGAGCGCTTAAAGTGATAGCGATGGATCAGGTCATGCGGCTGCCGTTCAAGGTATCTACGACTACGAGCAACTTCATGATCGGCGTTACGGCCGCTGCGAGCGCAGGGGTCTTTCTTAACCGCGGGTATATTGATCCGGGCCTCTCCATGCCCGTAATGCTGGGAGTGCTCTTCGGCTCTCTTCTCGGAACGCATTTCTTGTTGAATGTGTCGACCCGCATCCTCCGCATCGTGTTCGCGGTAGTTATATTCGCACTTGCTGTAGAGATGCTCTATAAAGGGCTCACGGGCGGGTTTTGATATGGAAGATAAGAAGAACGGAATGAGCGATGAGAAGATAGACCAGATTATCGGCAACCTTCTCAGGATAGCCGTGATACTATCGGCTGTATTCGTCATTACGGGCGCCGTTATTTACCTGATGCGGCACGGCGCGGAGATGCCGGATTACGGTGTCTTCGCGGGCGTCCCCAAAAACCTCCGCGGCTTGAGGGAGATTATAGAAGCCGCATGGCAGATCAGGAGCGTGGGAATCATACAGTTGGGTCTTTTGCTGCTCATCGCTACACCTGTCGCACGGGTCCTCTTTTCGGTCTTCGCATTCCTGATCGAGCGTGATTATATGTACGTCGTTTTTACGCTGATCGTGCTTTCGGTACTCCTCCTCAGCATAACCGGGGTCATAATTTAATCCCGATGCTGGGCCCGACGATGAACCGGAATAAAGAAATTACGATCGACGGCTCCCCGCGTCCGATAGCCCTTTTTATATGGTTATGACGCTCTGCCGGCCCGGGGTGGAAGCCTGACGGGAAGCGGAATCCACAGCCCGTTGCGCTCGTGATATATTATTGCATATGTCCGGCAATGAGGAATGACCCGGATTCCGTATCCAGTAATTTTTTGATTATGTTTTAACGAGGTGGATATGTCGAGGATATGCTTATGCCGGGCTGCACTTGTCACTTTGGTTGTCTCCCTTCTTTTTTCTATTATCGGAAATCAACCAGCATTGGGTCAGTGTAACGTGTTGTGTATGCATGAACGCGGCAACCCGGCTGCGGGGAGCAATGGTACGGTCCTCACGAACAAAGCCGGATTATGGCTTGGATCCTCGTATGAGATCGCCATTAACGATGTCGATTATGCTCAATCGAACGGGGAAGGCGATTATCAGTTCACGGCGGCGAATGACGCGGGCGCCGACACGACCTACGTCGAAGCCCCTTCCGGAGGCTGGCATTTCACCGTTATTCCATACCTCTGGATGCTCGGGATAAACGGAAAGACTGCTATCAAAGGCAGGACGGCA
>DATIET010000322.1:0-4892 GCA_035455615.1 Thermodesulfobacteriota bacterium | reverse complement strand
GCATCCGATTAATTGATATATTCGTCCCCCGGCATTACCCTTCTACTATGAAGAAAGCCGTATCATGCCTTCTTATCGTCTTTGTCTTATTCGGTTGTGGTAAGACGACCGGATTAGTGCAGACTGAAGACCAGGAGTCTCTCGCGAAATCAAGCGATCTCTATTACAAACTGATAATGTGGAAGTACTATGAGAAGGCATCGCAGTTCGTGGACCCCGATAAGTACAAGGAGTTCGAAGCATTCGTTTATGCGAACCAGAAGGACCTGAATATAACGGGCTATGAGATTAAGGAAATGGTTTACATAACCGAGAGCCAGCCCGGGGGAGATACCACGGATTCCAAGGGTAAGGAAACGGGCGAGTGCGAGATAAGGGTCCTCTTTACTTACTATAAATATCCCTCCGTTTCGGAGAAGAATGTCATGGTGAAGGACACCTGGATACAAAAAGGGAACTTCTGGTATATCTCTTCCGATTTTGATGAAGGGACGTTCAAATAGTCATGGTTGAATCTAACCGGTGTTTTTGCCGATCGGATATTTCCTCGAAACGAGCTCCAGTGCTTCACTCCTGTTTGTTATCTCCCCTTCGAGCTGGGCTTCCTCGACGAGATTCAGTATCTCTTTGAATAACGGGCCCGGGGTGTACCCCATTTCGATGAGTTCCCTCCCGCCGATGAGCGGCTCGGGTTTTATCTCCTCGTCCTTGAACTCTTCGAACTTTTGCATGACGAAGTCGTAAGCCTCCGTAGAGCCGTGGCTCGCGAGGCAGTCCGCCAGGTGGAGGACCATATGCTCCTCGAAATCCGGCGTTCCTATAAACCTCTTCAGCGTGCTTTTTTTCATATAGAAGACGTCTTTGAACTTCAGATGGTCCCGCACAAGCTCAAAGATGAGCTCGGTCTGTTTGTTGGAGAACTTGAGCCGCCTGCATATCTCCCGGGACATCTCCGCGCCGAGCTTGTCGTGGCCGTTGAACCTTATCCTGTCCGAGACGGAGAACGTAGGGGGTTTCCCGACGTCGTGGAGGAGCCCCCCCATAGCCAGCTCCGGTGAGGTGAGACCGCCGGTGTTCTCGTATATTTTATCGAGCACGAGGCATGTGTGCGTGAATACGTCTCCCTCCGGATGGAATTCCGGGGGCTGCTCCACCCCGTGCATGATATCCACCTCCGGAAGAATGTAACGAAGCAGGCCCGTCTCCCGGAGAAGTCCGAGCCCGTCTCCCGGATTGCTCTGGGTGATGATCTTCACCAGCTCGTCCCTTATCCTCTCGGCGCTGACCAGATTGATTTGGGACGCGAGCTCCCTGAGGGCGCCGTATGTGTCCCTCTCGATCGCGAACCCGTACCGGGATGCGAACCTCACAGCCCTCATGAGCCTGAGCTTGTCTTCGTCGAACCTCTGATATGGAATGCCTATAGTCCTGATTATCCCGTCCCTTATATCGTCCATCCCTCCTACAAAATCGATGGCCTCTTCCCCGATCGGGTCGTAGAGCATCCCGTTTATCGTAAAGTCCCTCCTGAGGACGTCTTCCTCTTCATCCGTGCTGTACGTGACGTAGTCCGGATGGCGGCTGTCGGAGTAACCCTCGTCTTTTCTGAAAGTGGCGACCTCGAACCTGTAGTGTCCTATCAGAACGAGGATAACGCCGAAGCTCACTCCGACGGGTATCGTATGCGGGAATATGTCTGAAACTTCTTCAGGGGTGGCGCTAGTGGTAATATCGTATTCCTTAGGCGGGACATTCATAAGCATATCCCTGGTGCACCCTCCGACGCAGAAAGCCTTGTATCCGGCATTTTTCAGCTGGGTGACAAGGTGCCTGGCGATGTCGAAGAGCTCGCTCTCAAACGGCTTGATTTTTATAACTTTCTTCATAGTTTTAAACTGACAATTTTATAGTATATTTTACACTCTGTCCTGACGAGGCTATTTTAACGCCGCTAACGGTAAAGATTTATGAGCGAAAAGACTATACCAGAACTTCTTCAAAATCGAGTAAAGGAGCACGGAACCAGACTCCTCTACCAGCGGCGTGACGGGTGGAGCTGGAAACAATTTACATGGCTCGACTTCGACCGCAAGGTAAAGAATATAGCGGCTTTCCTTCTCGACCTGGGGTTCGGGAGGGGGGACAGGGCGCTCGTGGTCTCTTCGAACAGGCTGGAGGCGATATCTTCCGAGATTGCGGTCCTGCATCTCGGCGGGGTGATTGTTCCCATGTCCCCTGACGAAAGCACCGAGGGGGTTGTCAGGGCGGCAAACGACCTTCATCCGAAGATTGTATTCCTAGAGCGGGGGCACTTGGCGGAGGGCGTTTTGGATTCTCTCGAGGGCATAGGGAGCGTAGACAAGTTGATAGTATTCCCCGACGACAAGATAACAAACGACAGGGTACTCAACTTCAGAGCGGTCCTCAAATTCGGGTTGATGAAGAGGAAAAAACTCGAGGATGAGCTTGCCGGCATCTATAAAAATATAAGACCCGAATTCCCCGCGGCGCTGTTCTTATCTCCGGGCGCGGATATATCGCATCCGGCGGAGGTTTCGGAAGGCGATTTGATGGAGGCTCTCCAAAACGCGTCTCTCAGGTGTTCTGAGCTCAATGCCGAAGACCAGGCCTTTTCTTATTTAACGGACGCGAGCCCCTTCGCAAAGTTCATAAATTACCTGACCCTTTATCAAGGGAGCCGGGCGGCGGTCGCTGAAGACAGGAAGGATTTCTATCAGGACATAGTCGAGGTAATGCCGACAGTATTATTCGAGACGCGAGCGGGTCTCGAGGAATTATGCAGGAAGTCCCTTTCGGGCTTAAACGGCAGGCATCTTGGGAAAAAGCTCAAGACGGACCTCGGGAGCAGGGTAAAGCATATCCTTACGGACTCCATGCCGGAAGGGGAAACGGAAGCACTCATCACGAGCACCGGAGCCCTTATTATCGAAGTCCCCGAGTTTAACCTCCTGCTCGGCTAATCTTCGGTTTCGGTTACCGAGCATCTCGCCTTTCCGCTGTTAAAAGCAATCATGATTTTGTCCCCGCGCTTGAGTTGTTTCGAATCCTTAACGGTCTTCATCGACGGAAGCTTGTACGTGATGCTGTATCCGCGGTCGAGCACTTTGAGAGGGCTGAGCGCATCGAGCTTCCCGGCAAGCGCGCCTGTCTCCGATACCGCGTTATCGAGCTTTATCTGAAATAGCCTTACCATATCCGACTGCATCTGGTCGATCTCCCTCGCGTGGAACTCGACCCGGTTGAGGAGAGCGAACGCTATTTTGGCCTTGAGCTCGGCTATGTCCTGAAGGAGCTCCGCCTTTTCCCTGACCACTAATTCTGCCGCGTTCGACGGTGTCGCCGCCCTCACGTCGGCGACGAGGTCTGCGATCGTAATGTCAATTTCGTGTCCCACGGCGGAAACGACCGGAACCGGGGATTTCGCTATCTCCCGTGCGAGCGCCTCGTCGTTAAACGCCCTCAGGTCTTCTTTCGAGCCCCCGCCCCTAGCCAGTATGATGAGGTCGATGCCGGGGAGCCTGTAGAGCTTTTTCAGGGACGATATTATATCTCCGGGCGCTTCGTCCCCCTGAACCCTCGCCGGAGAGATAAGTATCTCGAGGTTCGGAAACCTGCTGTCGAGGACTTTCAGAATGTCCTTTATCGCGGCCCCCGTGGGTGAGGTTACGATGCCTATCCTCCGCGGGAGGAAGGGCAGGGGGCGTTTCCTCTCGGGGTTGAACAGGCCCTCGGCCAGGAGTTTCTCCCTCAGCTGCTCGAGCGCCAGGGCCTGGGCTCCCACTCCCTTCGGCTCCATATCCCTCACGTTAAGCTGGTAGACGCCTTGCTTCTCGTAAACACCTACGAGTCCCGAGCAAATGACTTCCGTGCCATTCTCGGGGACGAATTTGATCGTCTGGTTCGCCCATTTGAAGCAGACGGCGGATATCTGGCTCGAGGCGTCCTTGAGCGAGAAATACCAGTGCCCGCTCGTGTAGTTGCCTTTGAAGTTCGATATCTCGCCCGTGACCCACACGTATTCGAAACCGAGCTCTTCTTCTATCGTTTCCTTAATCCTGGCGTTGAGCGCGGATACGGTGTAAATCTGTGATTTGAACAATTCCTGAAAAGAGAGAGTATCTTCCATTCGGATGTAGTATTTTGGATGGGGGAGGAATAGTCAAGGAAAACCGCCGCTCGCGGCGAGGTCCGGGTGGGTGGGGGATTACATTCTCAGAGCAGCTCCGGGTGGGTATTCGATATCTGTGCTGAAAGGGCCTGGTCGAGCTTCGCATTGCGGAGGGTTTTCACTGCGGAAAGCTGCTCCGCCGTGAGCTTCGCGCATCTGGTCAGGTCCGCGCCTTCGAGTATAGCCTCCTGCAGGTTTGCGAGTTTCAGGTTAACTCCCCTGAGGTTCGCCCCCGAAAGGTCGGCTTTTATCAGGTGCGCCCCTTCGAGCGTGGACCCTTCAAGTGTCGCGCCTACCAGGTTAGCCTCCTGTAAATTTGTACCGAACAGGGAAGCCCCGCTCAGCCTCGCTCCATTAAGGTTGGAACCCTTGCAGAACGCGAGTTTCAGGTTCGCCCCTTCGAGGTTCATACCGGTTAAATCCGTACCGACGAGGTTCGCCCATGCGAGGTCGGGCTTCACGCCCGGATTCTCTTCCCTCCACTTATTCCACTCCTCCGCACCTTTCTTAATTATTGCGATGTGCTCCTGGTTTGCCATGTCGGGGGTCACTCTGAATTAGTGAGGTTCATGTTCGAATTTATTTCACCCTCTTGAGCGCGGGGGCGACGAGGTTTGGATGATGTTTAGATATCTCATACGCGAGCATCCCGGTTACGTTCTTGATATCCCACTGCGCCCCTTCGGACATCCTTAAATTTATA
>DATIET010000321.1:0-5222 GCA_035455615.1 Thermodesulfobacteriota bacterium | reverse complement strand
GGGGAAAGGTCATCGGTATGGTCCAGAGCGGCTGGGGCATAGGTTATATATTCGCCGCGATACTGGCCACGCTGATCATCCCGTTTTTCAAAGCCGGTCAGACGTACACAATACCTCTCCTCAATATAAGCCTCGACGGGCTCGACCTCGGATGGAGGGTCCTGTTCTTTGTCGGTGTCGCGCCTGCTTTTCTTGTCTTTTACATAAGGAGACATCTCGATGAGCCCGAGGTCTGGAAGAAAACCAGCGAGCTCAGAAAGGCGGGGAAGCTGAGTGAGAAGGGTCAGGGCTTTACCCTTGGACAAATATTCGGGGCCGATTTAATAAGATATACGATTACCGCTTCTCTCCTCACGAGCCTCTGCATGATTGCGTACTGGGGGCTATATTTCTGGCTGCCCCAGTTCCTCGCGAGCGATAAGGGCGTGGGCCTGAACACCAAAGGCTTTATATGGATCATACCTATTAATATAGGGGCGTTCATCGGGTGTAATACTTTCGGGTTTATAAGCGACAAGTTCGGGCGGAGGCCCGTATTCGTAGGATATCTCCTCGTTATGGCTGTCCTAGTATGGTTTTTCGGCCACGCCACGACTTTAAAGGAAGTCCTCATCCTTGGGCCGTTTATCGGGTTTTTCGGCACGGGTTTTTATTCCGGTTTCGGAGCAATATTCTCCGAGATATTCCCGACAAGAGCGAGAGGGACCGCTCAGGGGTTTTGTTACAATGTCGGAAGGGGGGTCTCTGCGGTCGCCCCTCCTCTCATCGGATTCCTCGTGGATAAATACGGCTTCGCTGTCGGTCTCACCACGGTTTCGGTTTTTGCGGTCGCGGCCGCCATTGTTGTTCTAACGCTCCCCGAAACCAAGGGCAAAGCGCTCGATATAGAATAGGTATCGGACCGACCGGCGTACTCATTTATTCAATGCTTCTGGATTGCTTCGCCCGTGGATTTAAGACTGCTCCGGTAATGCATTCCGTATTCGAGAATATCCACGGATTCGTCTCGTCTCTGCCCGGATTTAGATATGCACGAAAATCAAACCTGCGTGCTTAATAACTAGGCAAAGAAGACTCTGCCCGCGGTCCTCTCAAATTGCTCGTTTCCAGCAATATTATTCAATGATCTTGAAAGGTAAGGGTTTTATTTACTTCAGGTAATTCTTCTGAATTCCACATGGCATATCTCTTGCATTTTTGGTTATTGAGGATCTCGTATCAGATCGTTTCCAAAGGAGGATTTACGTTATGGAATGGGTTGATCGTGGATTGAAGGGAATAACAAGGTATGCGGGTTTTATGCCTCTTCTGGCCCTGCTGGTTTTAGGGTCGTCATTGGCGAACGCTCAGGAAGATGCCGGGCCGACTGTAGCTGATGCAATATTCACAGTTAACAACACCTGGATGCTAGTCGCGAGTTTTCTCGTGTTTATAATGCATCTGGGTTTTGCAACGGTCGAATCCGGGCTTGCCCGAGCAAAAAACACAACAAATATTTTATTCAAGAATACATCCGTGGTTGCAATAGGTCTGCTCACCTATGCGATCGTTGGCTTCAACCTCATGTACCCGGGGACTTTCTCGATAGGAGAATACTTCGGGTTTGCGGGGTTCGGTCTTACTTCACCCGAAGGAGCTGCGGGATTAATCGGTTACGCGGATGGGCATTACACGTACTGGACGGATTTCATATTCCAGGCGATGTTTGCCGCGACATGCGCAACGATCGTATCGGGGGCTGTTGCGGAACGAATCAAACTTGCCAGCTTCCTCGTATTCACCGTATTTTTTGTGTCGTTTGTCTATACGATAGCGGGTTCATGGAAATGGGGCGGCGGTTGGCTGAACACGATGGGTTTTTATGATTTCGCGGGCTCTACACTCGTGCACAGCGTAGGCGGGTGGGGAGCTCTGGTAGGCGCAATTTTGCTCGGCCCTCGTATCGGGAAATATATGAAGGACGGCATCAAGCCGATACCCGGTCACAGTATGCCGCTCGCAACAATCGGCGTGTTTATGCTATGGCTTGGATGGTTCGGGTTTAACGGCGGGTCAGTGCTTTCTGCCGATCCCGGTCCTGTCTCCCTTGTATTCGTTACGACGTCGCTAGCAGCCGCAGCGGGTGTCATAGGAGCCATGATCGTATCGTGGATAGCATTCAAAAAGCCCGATCTTTCAATGATCTTGAACGGGTGCCTGGCGGGTCTCGTAGGTATAACTGCCGGAGCTGACGTCACGACTCCTCTGACATCGATAATCATAGGGTTGGTCGCGGGTTGTATTGTCGTCGTATCCGTTATAGTTATCGATAGGATAATCAAGGTCGACGATCCTGTAGGTGCGATCTCCGTACACCTCGTATGCGGTATCTGGGGTACACTGGCGGTCGGTATATTCAGTACCAATCCGGAACACAGCTTTATTACACAGCTCATAGGTGTCGCCGCTTACGGCGTATTCACAGTCATCTGCTCGCTCATTATCTTCCTGGTCATAAAGATGACGATGGGACTCCGCGTATCTGCGGAAGAGGAAATGGCGGGGCTTGACATAGGCGAGCACGGAATGACCGCATACCCCGATTTCCAGCAGGTGGCCGAGGCAGGCGGCTCGACGATGTATATGTCCTCCCCGGAACTTTCGGAGAAAGAGGGGTCCAAAGTGTATAAGGAAAGTGAACAGAAATCTTAACGGATGAGAACGGATAAACATTGAGAGGCCTACCGGAGACCGGCAGGCCTCACTCTAAAACAAGGTGAATAAACTAATTTAAAGGAGGATAGGTCAGAAATGAAAAAGTTATCTCTCATGATTCTGATGTTAACTCTTTTGTTGCCGGTCGGTTCGATCCCTTCATTTGCCCAGAGCACCGAACAGGAAATACAGGAGCTCAAGCAGATGATCGAACAGAACAGCAAGCAGAACGACGAGTTGATGAGGAGGATAGAACAGCTCGAATCTGAGAAGGCCGCTACTCAGATGAAGATGGACAAGTTCATAACCGAGCAGGAAGATAAGGACCTGAAATATGACGGGCTCATGACATTCTTTGACGCCATAGACCTCGGGTTCTATGTCGACACTACGTATCAGTACGTCTTTAACCGCGGCCTCACGGATAGTATTCAGCTGAGGTCCCTTTATCCTGACAACCAGCAGTTCGCTCTGAACGCCTTCACGATCTCGGTGTCGAAGACGCCGTCGATGGAGGGCGGGCTTATGAACTTGCTCGGTTTCAGGGCTGACATACTTTTCGGAGAGCAGGCGTCGGCATTGGGCGGCGAAGGGTTCGACAGCGACGTGGTCGACCCGTATCAGGCGTACCTCCAGGTATTGGCCCCGGTCGGGAACGGCATCAACATATTTGCGGGCCGTTTCGTTACCCTGGCCGGATACGAGGTAATAGAGGCCTGGAAGGACCCGAACATTACGCGTTCGATACTGTTCGGATTCGCGATTCCGTTTACCCACACCGGTATAAGGACCAATTACACGGCAGGGCCGATAACTTTCACGGCCGGTCTTAACAACGGATGGGACCAGGTCGAGGAGCTGAACGATTCCCCGACGATAGAAAGCCAGCTGGCTTACAGCTATGCTGGTACCACCATATCGAGCGCGTGGCTCGGGGTAACCGGTTACTTCGGGAAAGAGCCTAGCGGTCTCGGGTTCGGAGGTGAGGGGTGGCGCGAGCTTATAACTGCGGTGGGTACGATAACTTTCGTAGAGAAACTGACATTAGTAGTAGATGCCGATTTCGGATGGCAGCAGGACGTAGTGTTCGATGAGCTAGGCGCTGAGGACAACGTTTCCTGGTGGGGTATAGCGGGTTATATCATATTGGACCCGCACCCGGCGGTCAGGCTTGCACTAAGGGGAGAATACTTTGATGACCCTGAGGGGTACAGGACCGGTCTTAACCAGAAGCTCTTCGAATTTACGCCGACACTGATTTTAAAACCCTTCAAGGGTCTTATCGCTGGCAATAAATTCCTCGATAACTTCGAGGCCCGGGCTGAGTTCAGATGGGACCATTCGGACGAGCGGTTTTTCATCACCAAAGACGATGGTCTCAAGAAGGATCAGTACGGTGTGATGGGGCAGCTGCTTTACTGGATTCAACTATAAATGATTTGATTCAGTGTACTCATCTCTCCATATCTCCTTTGTGTGGGCGGGGGGAGAACAGCTCGAAGTTTCAGCTGTTCTCCCTTTTGTCTATTTAGGGTTTTCATGCTGCCGGTATCGTTAATTTTCTCTCTTGCCTGTAAATTTTTAGTTAGGTAGAATTAAATCCGCTTTTTGTATATGCGTTTCCGGCTCCGTTTAACACTAATAAACACCATATGCCCGGATAGCTCAGTCGGTAGAGCAGAGGACTGAAAATCCTCGTGTCGGCGGTTCAATTCCGTCTCCGGGCATTCTATTCTATAATGTTCACAGTAAGTTGCGACCCTCTTGAGGCCTTCTTTATTTTTAGGTATTATTTCTACCAAAGAATAGCCAAAGAATGGATTGAGAAATGGCCTCATTATATCAAGACAAGGGTGTGTGGTTTGCTATCTTCACTGTTAATTATAAACAGAAATGGGTGAAGATAGGAAAGATGTCAAAAACCTCTGCAAAGGAAGCATTGCGCAAGTTAGAAGAGGGATACGCAAAAAAGAAGTTCAGCATTATAGATGAAAAGCATATCTATTTTGAAGAATTCGCGAAAGAGTATTTGAAATTTTCCAAAGCTACCAAAGCCCCTGGGAGCTATCGGCGCGATACAACGAGTATGAAGAGACTCCTCGATTCTTTCGGTTCCTTAACTCTGCCGCGAATAACCTCCCGATTAATAGAAGAACATAAGATAAGACGAGTTAATGAAGTTTCTCCAAGAACAGTCAACTTGGAACTACTATGCCTTTCAAACATGTTGAGCAAGGCAGTCGAGTGGGGATACATCAGTGATTCTCCGTCTAAAGTGATAAAGCTGTTGAGATATGAGAAAAAACCTCCTCGTTTTCTGACCAATGAAGAAATAAAACGTTTGTTACAGAACTCTTCACCATGGCTCAAACCAATAATAACGGTAATGCTAAACACCGGCATACGGGAGAGCGAAAGAAGGCAGTTAAAGTTTAAGGATATTGATTTTAAAAATAGAAGGATTCTTGTTCGTGCATGTCAAGCCCCTGGAAAGCGGTCCATGTGATAAGTTAGATTTTTCATATGAT
>DATIET010000320.1:0-5128 GCA_035455615.1 Thermodesulfobacteriota bacterium | reverse complement strand
GAATGGTAATAGATTAAAGGATGAGATTGCTTCGCTACGCTCGCAATGACAGATAACTGCAAAGTCGAGATCCTGAAACAAGTTCAGGATGACGGAAAGCGTAATGTACCCCCCCCACTTAACCCTCCCACCTGAGAAAAGGTGGAGGAATTGAGATATGACAAATATGTGATTGACGGTTAATCTCATGCGGTTCGCAGGAGACGAGCGTTATGACCGACAACCGTAAATCGGGGTTTATTCGGATACTCCCTCTCTACTTCGTAATATTCATAGGGTTCTTCGGCTACAGTTTGATGATAACCATATTCACGCCGCTGATACTCGACAACAGCGGAGGTATCCTCGACTCGCTGCCTTTCAGAGTCGATAGATCCATAGTGCTGGGAGTGATGCTCATGCTGTATCCGCTCGGGCAGTTCCTGGGCTCGCCCGTATTAGGGGCGATGTCGGACAGGTTCGGAAGGCGGCCGATACTCCTCGTCTCGTTATTCGTGATAGCGGTATGCTACGCACTATTCGCGCTCTCGCTTCAGATGAGCAACCTTCCCGCCGTGATGGTTATCTCCGTTATAATGGGGCTCGCCGACGCCGATATAGTGACCGCGCAAAGCGCGATCGCGGACGTGAGCACGCAGGAGAACAGGAGCAGGCTGTTCGGATACATCTACCTGAGCGCGAGCAGCGCTTACGTCGCCGGACCGCTGGTCGGAGGGAAACTCGCCGATCCGTCGATCCTGCCCTGGTTCGATTACGCAACGCCATACTGGGCGGTTTTCATTCTCCTCATATTCGCATTCGCGTTAACATACTTTGTATTCAGGGAGACGCGTTTGACCGCGGAAGGGACGAAGACCGGTTACTTCGAAGCCTTCACGAACATGCTCACCATATTCATGCCCGGGCGGATCAGGATCATTTATCTCGTGAACTTTCTCATCTATTTCTCCATCTTCGGATTCTTCAGATCGTACCCGATGTACCTCGTAGACCGCTATCACATGGGTGTGGGGAGGGTGTCCGACTTCATCGCGTGGGTGGCGGTGCCTATAGTGTTCGCGAACCTTTGGCTGACGGGATACCTGGCGAAGCAGTTCCCGCCGCGGAGGATAACCGTATATTCGACGCTCCTGTTCGGGATACTCACGTTCGTGATAATATTGCCCTCGTACGAAGGGGCGCTATGGGTGACTCTGTTCCTTCCGGGTCTGGCGCTCGCCGTAGCGCTGCCCGCGTGCGCGTCGATGCTGTCGCTAATGGTGAGCGCGGACGAGCAGGGGGGCGTTCTCGGGAATAACCAGTCGCTCCAGGTGGGTGCGGAGGCGCTCTCGGGGTTCGCCGCGGGGCTGCTGGCTGCTCTCGTGATCGAGCTGCCGCTCATAGCGCTTGCAGGGGTTGCGGTCTTTGCCGCGGTTCTCCTGGCGGTAGCAGGGAAAGGGAGGGAAAGATTGCACGCGTAGAATTGGGTCATGAATGACACAAATTGTATTATTTGAAAAGATAAAGAAAGGCACATATTCATTCTCCTATTCCTTGATGAAAAGCACACAAAGTGTGTTCTACGAAAAGACTGAACATAATTTGCTAAAAATACGCCCGTTCAATCCTTCGATCCTTCGACTTTGCTCAGGACAGGCGCGCAGCTCAGGATTATCTTCGCTCCATTATTGGGCTAAGCTGAGGAGCGACGTAGGAATCGTATACGTGTGCAGGTTCTGCGCCTCAGGGCGAACGGGTTGGGATCACTTGCGGGTCTGGCAGAGGAGGTTGGAAGGAACCGTGTATGGGCACACATTGTGTGCCGCAAATTCTGTGAATGTAGGGGGGAAGGCATTTCTGATTGATCAGAGCAATAAGGTAGATCCCCGACAGCACTATTTTGACTCACGGGAATGACAGATCACTCCCGATTATCATGCCCCTATTTCGTTGGAGTGTGTATTACGCCCGACATAGCTCAGAGCCGGTATAATGTATTAGTAACGATATACATCTGCCGTGAGGGGGATAAATGCGGAAGATCGCAAAAGAGAAACGGTCAGCCGGCTGGCTGCGGATAGGGATCATGATTCTCCTGGTTTGTTCAGCGGCTGCGGGGGCAATAGGCGGATGCGGCGGCGGAGGGACTGCCGGGGGTAATGGCAACGGCGGCGGGAGCGGAGGCGGAGCGGGGATAGACATAGAGACGGGCGGGACGCTCGCAGCCGAACCCGAGACATTTTTCTACGTCGAGGGCGGGACGGATAGACAAACCCTCGACCTTTACAGGATAGGGGGCGTGTCACCGACGAGGCCCGCGCTCGTGTGGTTTCACGGCGGGGGATGGGTTATAAATTCGAAGGAGAACATAGAGGGGATCGCGTTTGACATCGCGGAGGCCGGAGGTTTTCACCTGGTCTCGGTCGGGTACAGGCTCGCGGGGCAGGGGGCGGAGGACTGGCCGGGGATAGTGCGCGAGGTGAAGTCGGCGGTGAGGTGGATTAAATTGAATTCGGCTCTGTTAGGCATCGACCCTGACGCGATCATCGTTACGGGGGAGTCGGCGGGTGCACATCTGGCTGCGATGGTCGCGCTCTCTGCGGGCGTGGGGAGCTTCGAAGGGACGGTAAACCCGGGCGCATCGACCGATGTTGCAGCGGCCGTGCTCTTTTACGGGCCGTATGATTTCAATACGATAGTGGACGAGGCGCTGGAAGTGCTGCTCACGGGGAGCTGCGGCGTGGAGCTGAATCCGCTCCCGATATGGGCGCTCCTCGAATGTCCGGTGCCGGATGATTTTCTGGACCCGCTCGGCGAGTGCGACCAGTCCGACCTCGACGAGGCGAGCCCGGTTACGCACGTGGACGGTGGGGACCCGCCCGTCTTTATCGCGGCCGGAACGGAGGACTGTTTCGTGCCGTGGATGCAGTCGCTCGATCTCGAGGACGCGCTCGAAGCGGCCGGGGTGACGAACGAGATATCGATCACCGAAGGCGGGGAACACGATGCGGATACGCTCGACGTGACCCCTGCGCAGGTGATTGAATTCCTGGGCGGCCAGTGACGGTATTTTAATTCCGCTATTGCGTTTTATTTAAGTGTAGAGGTATGGGCTTGAATGATCCTTTGGTGCGTTTTTCTAATACCGCAATTGCGATTTATTTGAGTGTGGGGTTGCATGATTACAGGGTATCCTGGCCGGCATTTCTAATGCCGCTATTGCGCAATGGGGTGGGGTGATGATCATGAGAGTGGTTCGGGGGGCCGGATTGCGTGTTTTCTATTGCCGCTATTGCAATATATATTTTACTTCCTGTTTTAAATGAAATGAAAAGAAAGGCTAAATTGTCTCGGCTGCTTCCGGCTACGGCTCGAGCCTCCCGGCTACGGCACGGGCCTTCGCCGTGACGAGTCGCCGAGACGAGCGACTTCGCTCAGGACGAACGGGCTGGGTTCGGTTGTTGGTTGAGCGGTGGCGGAGGTTGGAGAACATATGCCTGCGAGTGCTCACACGCCGCAAATTCTGTAATGTCGGGGAAAGGTAAAAACTAAATCCACCCTAACCTATTTTGATGTAGGCAACGATGAGCCGGAAGTCAATTTACTCAGTCGCCTTTGTTGGTATGTCGTCCGGTTCTTGCACTAGCTCAGAACCGTTCTTTACGAAAGGAGGGAATTATAAGAAAAGGCAAAAGATAGATTTCTCGGCTAATAGAATTTGATTGTGCTCTTTCCCTGCGTTAATTGGATTTTTGATACTTTAGCGAGGCGTCCGGTTCTTGCACTTGTTCAGAACCGTCCTCGAAATGACAGCCTCAACTGACTGCCATTAGCAAAAGGGTAAAGAGTTTTGACAACGGGGGCTAATGACGGAATATTAGTCGGATGAATATGGGCTTGACCGAGTTCCTCGCAGTCGGGTTTCCGCTCGTTACGGGCGCGGTGCTGGCCGCGTTCTTTCCGATCAGCCTCAAAGACTATTTCGTCGAGGGTGAGATACAAAAGCTAGGGCACGGGCTTACCCCCTATAAATTCAGGGTCCGGCATTACATATACATATTCGTTATATACATCCTCTCGGCTGTATTCCTGAGCGTGGTGCAGGCGTACCTGCTGTGGGACCTCGCGACTGACAAGGGATTCAGGCTCGTGTACAGGGTGACGGATTACTTCCTTTACCCGGTTTTTCCTTCCGCGCTGATGGCGGTGCTGCTGATGCTGTTCGTGTTCTCGTACCTGTACGCGAGGCGCGGGGAGGACGACGTGAGGAAATTTCTCCTCAGGACCTACGACGGCTGGCCGCTCTACAGGGAGATACCCAGGTATAAGCCCGTGGCGCTCGCCGCCGGTATACTGTGCACGGCCGTCAATTTATGGATTTATAATATCTACATAGGCGTATCGGACGAGGGGCTCGTTTACAGCACCCCGTACAGCCTGGATGCGGAGACAGTCGAATTCGACGATCTAAACTTTCTCGCGGTGTACGAGCACGGGGACGGAGAGGACGCGGACGACAAAGACAGCTATACGCTCAGGATCGTGACGAATGATCTGAACACGCAGATTACCAGGAATTCACTCCTCCAGAGCGAAAATACGCTTCAGGTAATAGATAATATTATAAAGGAATATGACGCGGCTTCGGGAAAGAATACGGACGTGGTGATGATGAGGCAGGGCATGGATAAACTCGAGCTTATGTGGGGCACGTTTGAAGATCAGTAGAAATCAATGCGGGGGGAATTTGAAATGAGAAAATTCGTAGGCGCGCTTGTATTCATGCTCGCGGTAGGGATCGGAGCGGTCGCGGACGAGGGGTACGAGAGGTACCTGAACATCGGGTACGGGTACACGGTGAGGTACCCGAAGGACGTATTTGCGATAGTGAAGGAGCTCGACGACAGTTCGGGGATAACGCTCATTTCCAAAAACAAGGACGCGGACATGAGCGTGAAGGCGGAGCAGAATACGTTTAGCACGACGCTCAAATATGAGTACGAGAACCTCCAGAGCCCGGAGGACAGGCTCAAGGTGATATACGAAGGGGAGCAGTGGTTCGAGATATCCGGGGTGAGGAACGGGGAGGTGTATTACATAAAGAAGATGCTCAAGAATAACGTGTATTACACGCTCGAGATCGAATACC
>DATIET010000319.1:0-4665 GCA_035455615.1 Thermodesulfobacteriota bacterium | reverse complement strand
TAAACTCAGGACGAACGGGTTGAAAGATGAGACCCTGAAACGATCCCGGATCGGAGTTCCTGAAGCAAGTTCAAGTTAGGCCGGGACATGGTTCAGGATGACGGAAATGATAAAAGACGAGATTGCCGCACTATACTTGGCGTCGCCGGGTGCGGGTTTAACTCACGCGGTCTGGACTTTCTTTTCCCTCTTTGCCATCTCGGACTTGAGGTAGGCGTAAGGGTCGTGGTAGTAAGCGCCTTCGGGCAGGTATTCCCAGAGGGGGCCGAGGTCCTTTCTAATCATGTCTACGTAGAACTGCGGTATCACGCTCGTCTCGCCCTCGAAAAACGCCCTGAATTTTCTATCCTCATCCAGGAACTTCCTTATCTTGCGGTAATACCGGAGCCTCCCGAAGCCTTCCGTGGAGACAGCGCGCATGAGGTTCATCCACCTCGGGACACGAGTCCTCGTATTCTTGAAACGGTTATATATCGAGCGCCACGAATACGAGTATTCCGCGAGCCCGATGAGGAGGTCGTAGAATTCGGGCCACGAATAGTTCTTCGGCTTCACGTTCGAGGCGTGGCTGTTGTTTAAGAAATGGAACGGGAACGCGAGAACCCTTTCCTCGCTCTGGTATTCGAGGTTCAAGGGCGCGGCCCTGCCGAACGCCGTGATAAGCGGATAGGCGGGGAAAGCGGCGGGCGCGAGATCGACGAATCTCTTGGTAAGCTCGAAGGACTCGGCCCCTTTATCGCTGTCTAATCCTACTACGAAGTTTGTCTGTACATACGGGATATAGCGCAGTATCTGGTTTATATGCTCGGAGACGGTTTTTACCTTCTCTATCCCCTGCTTTGCCCCGGTCTTGGACTTATTCCCCATGTCGAACCAGGATTCTATGCCCGGGAGCACTGCCTGGAAGCTGTTCTGCCTCAGGCGTTTGAGATGCGGCTCTGAAAGGAGTGAAAGGCTGCTCTCGGCGATGAAGTCGATGCTCCCTACCGGGACCGCCTCTTCGATCGCGTTCATGTAATCGTCGAAGCGTACGCCGAAATTAGGGTCGTACCAGCTGACGAGCGGGCGTTTTATCTTGGTTCTCACGAATCTAAGGTCGTCCTTGATAAGCTCGAAGTCGAGCGGCTGATAAGGCTCGCTCGCGTCTATGCAGAAGCTGCAGGTGTAAGGGCAGCCGAGGCTGCCTATCATCGGGACTACCTTGAAGAGGAAGGTGGTCTTCTCGAGCGCCTTCGAGATAAATTTCCAGCGCTCCCTCACGCCCGGGAGGTATTTAGGCGAGCTCTTGGCGGACAAGCTCACGCCGAGAGGCCTGTAGGGCCTGCAGTCCTCGAGCACGTCCCGGCAGAGCTCCTCGTCCGTGATCCCCATCACGTAGTCGAAATACTTGACGGCGTCTTCGGGGTAGCACCGGGCGTGCGGGCCGCCAAGGGCCGTGACGACGCCTTCGCTCCTGTATTTGGCGCTGAGCGCATAGGCCTGAATTGCGGATTGGGTGAACGCGTTGATGAAGACCATGTCCACGTCTTTGGGCGCATCCTTGGCCAGATCTTCGAGCCCGGTAAAAATGAAATACTGCACCTCGTGCCCGGCGTCTTCGCTCCACTTGGCGATGACCTGGGGCATTATGCCCATGAAGTTGGCGTGCATTACGCGCGCCCAGATCGAATGGTTGGGGGATTTTGTTATAAAGTCGATTATACCGATCTTGAGTTTCCGCATCGGGATCCTGATTAAAGCTCACGAGTAGGGTCCGTTCTGGTTTAATCAGGAATGGAATAAATTCAGAATGGTCTACTTACTATTTTATGTAAGAGATCACTTTATATATCAGGGAGGTTCTCTAACCCCCCCTTCATTTTATGAAACTGTTTATACAATACACGAAAGGTATATGTAAATCAATCGGGTTTGCGGCTCCCCGCGGCGGATATAGCAGCGGGGAGGGGAGTCGAGAAAACGAAGGACCGGGGCATGGATATATTCAGGCTGCAGCCTGACGGGACGTGGAAGATATCGCGGTATATAGCATATCCGGCGGGAGGGGGGATGTAGGTTTGTGGTGTGCGCAGGGATGAGCTGATGAATTATCGCGGCTGTAAGCCGCTCCTGAGGGCGGGATGTCGTTTGAAAAACAAAGACAAAAGCAAAGGTTAATACCAATACTAAATCCTCCCTATCCTATTTTGGCTCAGGCAACGATGAGTAGGAAGTTATATTACTCAGCCGTCTTAGTTGGTACGGCGTCCGAATGCTTACACGTTCGCATTCGTTCTTTTTCTAAGGAGGGAATAAAAAGGATTAAAGGCGAGATTGCCGCGCCTCCTTCGCAGGAGGCTTCGGAGGCTCGCAATGACAGAAATTAGATGGTAATCCCTCCCCCCTGAACAAGGGGGAGGGGAATTTATTAATAACTCTTCGCTCTTTATTCAGTTCATTAGTTTACGACCAAGTACTGCGGATATACGAAGCTGCCTTTGGTCCATATCGCCCAGTCGGGGGCTTCCGCAAGCGGCTTTATCTTACTTAACGGATGGTCTTCGGGAACATTGAACGTGATCTTCGGGTTCTTCATTTCGACAGTGCCTCCGACCCATGGTATCGGGTATTTGACTACCTCCTTCACTGTCTTGCCGTCCTTTTCGGTCTCCATCAGGCCGAAGTAATTCAGATGCCCTCCGCCGAAATTCCCGAGCTCGCTCCCTACGTCAGCCGTCGTCTCGATGAGGGGCTGTCCGCCAACCGTGAGGACCGCTGTCAGCTTACCGTCCTTTACAGTCGTGGTCGTCATACCCTCCTCTGCGGGGATACCGATCTTCTTCACGTATTCGCGCATGGCCGGCGAGCTGTTGAAATAATGGACGAAGTATCTGCCGGGTATAGTCGAATCGGACCCCATGATATACGAATCCTGGTCCTTGAGCTCGACTGTGAGATACGTGAGCGTATAGGCCCCGAAGCCAGAGGTCTGAGTCGCGTCGGGCACGGTGTACATGTTGATAACGATGTGGCCTGCGGGGTTGGGTTCCAATCCCGGAGGCAGGAGGGCTTTGAGCGTTTCGGGGTCGGCCTTGTAGGCCGCGATGAACATCCACGCGCCCGTCACGAGCTGGGGCGCGGGGAGGTCGGCGGCATGGGCGGCGTCCGCTTTCCAAACACTCCCCATAGGGGACAGGGCGAGCGATGCGAAAAACAAAGCAATAGAACATATCCTGGCTAATCTTCTCATAACATATCTCCTTTGATGATATGGGATAGCTGCTGATATATATTTTTAATATTAATATGAGAGGCCGGGCCTTTGCAAGTGGTTTTTCAGGGGCATAATGCTGAACCTAAGGCGGAGCAATCCATTGAATTGCCGCCTGCATATTAAGAAACTAACGTCTTGCCAAGGGAAGGAAACATCTAGACGAGATTGACACCCTCCAATCCTCCTTTATTCAATCGAAGAAAGGTCAATCTGCTACACAAGCTATTCTTATCGATTTTCACAAATATGTCAAGATACTTTGTGCAGCGGGTCGAAAGGTCGGGATATCGCGGGTTAAACGGGATCGCATTCAAGGGCGGCAACCCGTACTATAGGGGGGCCTTTTCGCATATATAAATGAATGCCGGCGGGATGTTGCTCCATACTATCCTGCTGGTTTTGACCGTGTCGAACTTGGCGTAGAGCTTCTTTTTAAATCTCCAGGCCGCAGGCGCTACCACCCCGAGCACGTATGCGTAAGTTAGGAATATACCTCCCGGTTTCAGCACGTCGTAGATCGAATCGAGTATGAGCTGCTGGGTTTCCCCGTTGAAAGTCGACCAGGGGAGGCTGCTGATAACCCTGTCGCAGCCGTTTTCTCCGTGCATTTCAAGGTGCTTCATGACGTTTTCAGCCGAAGAATGGTAGACGACGGCGTCGGGGCACTTTCTTTTAGTCGCGTCGACGAAGGCGGGGTTTATCTCGAGCGCAAAAAACGTGGTGCTCTCGCCTTTTTTCCGCATTATTTTTTCTGTGATAACCCCTGTACCGGAACCGAGCTCTATCACCGTGGAAACGTCCCCGAGCCCGGCGAGGTCCGTCATGAATTCGCAGAGCTTGTCGCTCGAAGGGAGTATCGCCCCCGTCCTTGCGGGATTGATTATGAACTGGGTGAAGAATTTAAGGTTGTACTCTAGCTCCGTATCGGCGCTGACGTTATCTCTTCTCATACTGTATTGACCCACACCGCTGCAGAGCCGAAACAAGAGTGGCTATTAAGGTCGTGCAACTTTTATTATAAGCCTATCTTTATACACCGATTGCCGGAAAATGTCAATTTTTAAAGCGAATTGGTGATATTTCGTCGGAGTCCGGACTCTTTTTGACAAATTATCGTTGTATAATTACAATCCCACATGGTTCTTCGAGAATATAATAACCATTTGTGATTTATCAACACCTATTAATACGGCGGATACCGGATGCAGGGCGAAATCATTATCGATATAAAGGATGTTTATAAATCCTTCGGCCCCAAGGAAGTCCACATGGGGCTCACGCTGTCCATCAAAAAAGGGGAAAATATAACGGTGCTCGGCGGGAGCGGCTCGGGTAAAAGCGTCCTGCTCAAGGAAATAACGGGACTCCTGAAGCCTGAATCGGGGGACGTGATCGTCGAGGGCGAGAATATA
>DATIET010000318.1:0-3631 GCA_035455615.1 Thermodesulfobacteriota bacterium | reverse complement strand
ATAAGGTACAGATGTTCCGGGTTAATGTCAATTACGGTCCCTCAGGGGCTCCTCTGCTTAATCCCGCCCGTTCATCTGAGCCTGTCGAAGGACGAACGGGGCGTGCAAGTCACAGCGGACATAAGAATACGCCGGAATGGCGGAGGAGTTCCGGTAGAACCATAGAAACACACATTCTGTGCGTACCCTAACCTTACTGTTCGATTTAATTTTCCTTGACACCCATACGCCTGAGTTCCATACTTTAAAATAACAGGGAGAAAAACATGAAAGACAACGGACGAGTCAAGGAAAATATCGATACGCTCAAGGACGAAGTGCAGAGACTTAGGCAGGAATTCTCTAACGTTTCCGACAACATACTCGATATCAGCCGCAAGGCTTACAAGTCGGGGAACAAGAGGCTCGGGCACGAAGCCAGGAGGCTCCACACGGAGCTCGGCGTGGGGCTCGAGAGCGCGCGCAGGATCGGCGGCACCGGCGTAGACGCCGTCGAGACCAGGATCACGCGGAAACCGCTGCTAAGCGTACTGATCGCTTTCCTCATAGGCGTGCTCGCCGTAAAGCTGATGGATTGTGATTAAAACCGCAGATATCAAAATCGCTTAATTCCGGGGGGCGCGCAGAATGGACGTAGCACAGATAGCAGGTTCCCTCCCTCTCGAGCTCAAGATACTCCTCTATGTCGTCATATCCATGCTCCTGGGCGCGGCTGTAGGCCTCGACCGTGAGCTAGCGGACAAGCCCGCAGGTATCCGTACACACATGCTGGTCGCGGGGTCGGCGACGCTCCTCGTCTGTTTAGGCAAGATTATGGTCCCGTCCTTCGGCCTGACCGACGCCGCCCTCGGCTCGGACCCGCTCAGGATAATAGGTGCGATAATCACGGGCGTGAGCTTCCTCGGTGCGGGCACTATAATCAGGCGCGGCGGCGAGGACAGGGTCAAGGGCCTTACGACCGCGGCGGCGCTTCTCTTCGTCGCATCGGTCGGGATATGCGTGGCCTTATCCAAGCTCCTTTTAGCCATAGGCGTGACCATCATCGCGCTCGCGACGCTGAGAGGCATCGTCTATGTCGAGAAGAGGTTCGGATTCGGGAGAAAGGAATTTTGAATCAGTCTTTGTAGGGCGCGTTACCGGCCTTTTCGTCGGGCCCGCCGTTTTTATTCCCGACGAGGGACGACGGGTATTCGCCCGTAATCAGCCTCACGCCCCTCTTCCTCGTAAAGTAGTTCCACGCCCACTGAAAGAGCACCAGCACCTTGCTGTCGAATTCGATAAGGTAGCTTATGTGGACGATCGCCCATATGAGCCACGCCGGTAGGCCCGAGAGCTTCAACCACGGAAGGTCTGCCACGGCGGCGTTTCGTCCTATCACCGCGAGGTTTCCCCTGTTCGCGTATCTGAATGGCCCGTTTTCCTTTCCCCGGAGCCTGTCGCGAACGAGGTCCGCTACGTACCTCCCCTCCTGCATAGCCACTTGTGCTACACCCGGAAGAGGCGCGCCGCCCTGGTGGGAGAAGTTCGCGAGGTCCCCGATGACGAATATGTCCGGGTGGCCGGGTATCGTGAGGTCGGGATTGACGATGACCCTCCCCGTGCTGTCGAGCGGGGCTCCCGCCCTTTTCTCCAGCACTCTGCCGATGGACGACGCCTTCACGCCGGCCGTCCAGAGTATCGTCCTCGACTCTATCTCTTCTCTCACGCCCTTACAGCTGAGGACTGCTTTATTCCCCTCTATGCCCGTGACCAGGGTATCGAGCCTTATCGTTACCCCGAGCCTCCTGAGCGATTCCTCAGCCTTCCGCGAGAGCTCCTCGGGATAGCTCGGCAGGACGTGGTCCCTGCCTTCGACGAGTATGATCTCGGCCCTGGAGGTATCGATGTTCCTGAAATCCTGTTTGAGCGTGGTGCGCGAGAGCTCGCCTATGGTGCCCGCGAGCTCCACTCCGGTCGGCCCCGCCCCGATTATCAGGAAAGTCATCCACTCTTTTTGAATTGAAGGGTCGGGCTCGCGCTCGGCGGCCTCGAACGAGAGAAGAATCTTTCTCCTCATCTCCAGAGCGTCCTCCACGGTCTTGAGCCCCGGCGCAAACCTTGCCCACTCCTCGTGACCGAAGTAATGGTGACTCGACCCCGTAGCGACTATCAGCGTGTCATAAGTGATTATTCCGTCCCTGAGCACGACCGCCTTTTCGTCGGGCACTATGTCGGTCACCTCCGCCTGATAAACGCAGGTGTTCTTATACCTGCTCAACACCATGCGGAGGGGGGAGGCGATCTCCCCCGGCGAGAGCCAGCCCGCGGCGACCTGGTACAGGAGCGGCTGGAAGAGGTGGAAGTTCCTCTTGTCTATGAGCGTTACCCGGATTCCGGAGCGGGAGAGCGCCTTTGAGGCATAGAGCCCCCCGAACCCTCCACCTAGTATGACTACATGGTGTTCCCGGCTGCCGTCGTTTGTCATAAGCGTCCTATATTAAGTATCCCTGACGCACGCCGTCATTGCACCCCCCCTCCCAGGCAGGCGGAGATCTGATTTTGCTTGAAAAAGTCTCAATATGTGAGATTATTTCTGATTCCGGCTGGGACGAGGGGGAGGGGCAGCCGTCGATTTATCAACTAACGGAATCAAGGCTGGTGTGTTAATGCCGGAGCATCTGTTAATAGGGCTTGCGACGATCGTCGTGCTGGGCATAGGCGCCCAGTGGGTGGCCTGGAGAGTGGGCCTCCCGTCTATCCTGCTCCTCCTCATCTGCGGGTTCATTGCGGGCCCCGCCACCGGGTTCATTGATCCCGACAAGCTGTTCGGGCACCTGCTCCTCCCGCTCGTCTCCGTATCCGTCGCGGTGATACTCTTCGAGGGCGGGCTCAGCCTGAAATTTTCCGAGCTCCGCGGGACGAGGGACGTGGTGCTCCGCCTCGTGACCGTGGGCGTGCTGGTATCCTGGGTAATCATCGCGGCCGCTTCCTGTTACCTGCTCGGCTTCGATCTTAAAATAGCCGTGCTGCTGGGAGCCATACTGGTCGTCACGGGCCCAACCGTTATAATCCCGCTCCTGAGGGATATTCGGCCCTCGGGCAGCGTAGGCCCGGTAATCAAATGGGAGGGGATAGTTATCGACCCCATAGGCGCGCTCCTCGCCGTCCTGGTATTCGAGGCGGTTATCGCGGGGGGCGTGGTCGAGGGGACAGAAAAGGTTGTCTTCAACGTCCTCAAGTCCCTGCTCGTCGGCGGCGCGCTCGGGTTCGCCGGCGCTCAGGCGATGATATTCGTCCTGAGGAAGCATTGGGCCCCCGATTTCCTTCAGAACGGCGTATCGCTTATGGCCGTCATTGCCGCGTTCACGTTATCCAATTACATTCAGTCGGAGTCGGGACTGATTACCGTCACCATTATGGGTGTCATTCTCGCCAACCAGAAGAAAGTCAGCGTCAAGCACATAATGGAATTCAAGGAATCCCTCAGGGTGCTTTTCATCGCGGCCCTTTTTATCGTGCTCGCCGCGCGCTTTACGCCCGAGCAGATCAGGAGCGTGGCGAACATAAAGAGCTTCCTCTTCCTGGTCGTTCTGTTTTTCGTCGCGAGGCCTTTGAGCGTGTTCTTATCCACGTTCGGGAGCGGGCTCAATTT
>DATIET010000317.1:0-2927 GCA_035455615.1 Thermodesulfobacteriota bacterium | reverse complement strand
ACTCGATCATATCCAATAAACTAGAAATATCTCCTGTAGTTAAACAATACCACCGGCTCGGGTGCAAGATGAAGAAACACGACAAGGCAATACAAGAGCATTACGGACAAGAAGGCCTGGGCGCTGATATAATGTCCGCCCTCGAACGCGCCGGGAAAGAAATCAAGGTCCACACGGACACGGCCACATTCGACGAATTTCACATCAGGGGCCTCGAAGCGACGATCGAGGTCGCCGAGATGGCGGGGCTTGAACGAGGCATGACGGTGCTCGACCTCGGCTCGGGACTCGGAGGGCCCGCCCGCGCGATTGCGGCTGAGTTCGGGTGCCATGTTACGGGAATCGACCTCGTCGGGGAGTACTGCCGGACTGCGGAAATGCTGACCGATATGCTCGGACTCGGCGGCAAGGTAACGTTCAGGCAGGGCGATATGACCGACATGCCTTTCGAGGACGGCTCTTTTGACAGGGCGTTGACGATGCATACGCAGATGAACGTCGAGAATAAAGCGAAATTGTTTAATGAAGTCTCGCGTGTTCTTAAACCCGGCGGACTCTTCGCCGTCTACGAAATATGCGCAGGCCCGCGTTCCCCCTTACACTTCCCCGTGCCGTGGGCGAATGACCCCTCCATAAGTTTTTTAATCACGCCGGATGAACTCAGGGGAATGCTCAATAATACGGGTTTCATCGAGATCGAGTGGAGGGATGTAAGCGACCCTTCTTCAGAGTGGTTTAAGACCCAGCTTGAGTTAATATCTTCAGCCCCGAAAGACGCCCCTCCCCCGCTCGGGCTTAACCTGGTGATGGGACCATCGTTTATAGATAAATTCAAAAATGTGTTCAGAAACTTAAAGGAAGACCGGATAAGGGTCATCCAGGGTGTGTTTCGGGTGAGTAAGTAATTATGTGTGCGTAATGGCTTCCATTCCGGCGCTCCGCCACCGTGGGAGCGCCTTTGATCGCCCCTCCGGGACGGACGTAGGAAATGGTTGAGGTTTAGGTTGTATTCTGCCCTATTCCTTATATTAATACATCGCATTTCGATCCTTCGACAAGCTTCTGGCTTCGCTAAGAGGCTACGCCGGACAAGCAGGACGAACGGGTTAAAACCAAATCCTCCCTACCCCTCCTTTTTCTAAGGAGGGAATTGAAAAGCACTTCCCCCTTTGGAAAAGGGGGATTGAGGAGGATTTTATACATTGTTAATAGAGTAAAAGGAATAAAGATATGGATTCCCGATAAAGACATTCAGGAAAGACACCCTTCGACAGGCTCAGGGTGAACGGATGAGATTGCCGCACGGAGTTTAT
This sequence comes from Thermodesulfobacteriota bacterium, assembly GCA_035455615.1. Classification (GTDB taxonomy): domain Bacteria; phylum Desulfobacterota_D; class UBA1144; order Nemesobacterales; family UBA2774; genus 2-12-FULL-53-21. Next base: position 1,614 of record DATIET010000317.1, on the reverse strand, counting down.
CCTGCAAAGACACGAAAATAATCGATTAAGAGAATATTAATCTCCTTGACTGATTCGGGCGAATGTTTATCATATGAGTAGTGGTAAATACGCTCAGGAGGCGTGCATATAAGTAAAATATACGGAAAAACATCAGGACTCACGAGAAGTGAAACAGGCAGCCTTGAAAGACTTTACAGAAGGAAAATCCCCCCGAAAGAAATAATAACATTGGAACTTGCGAGAACGCTCACGAGGCTCACGCACGAGCTCAGGAGGGGCATCTCCGTCCTGATAGACAGGAAGGGGAAGGTTTCGGCTATATTCCTCGGAGATTCCCACGAGCTCCCGTTCGACGAGATACTGGGGAGGTCGAGGGAGGCGAAATTCAGGCTCAGGGGCTCGAGGCTCGTGCATACTCACATCAAGGACTCGGGGCTGAGCGAGCACGACCTGGTTACACTCGTGAACGAGCGCCTCGACATGATGGGGCTCCTCGAAGTGAGGCCGGACGGCGATCCGGGCAGGTTCTATCTCGCGCACGTGCTTCCGCCCAACCACAACGGGAGCAAATGGCGGTTGGAAGAATACAGGGACCTCGGCCAGGTGGACGTAAGCTGTGACGAGCTGATAAGGGACGTCGAGCAGAGCCTCGAGAAATCATACTACGAGCAGGGAGGAGCGAAAGGCAGGGAAGGCGTGCTGCTCGTAGGCTTCTCTACGAAGTTCCGTTCTGAAGCGGAGGAGTCGTTAGAAGAATTGAAATCACTCACAAGGTCGGCTGACAAGGCCGTGCTCGGCTCGGTAATACAGACAAGAAAGATCCCTGACCCGAGGTACTTAATCGGGAAAGGAAAGCTCCACGAGGCGATACTCACGGCGAAGCAAGTCGGGGCCGAGAAGATCATATTCGACGTCGAGCTTACCCCCGCGCAGGTGAAGTCCATAACGGACGAGACGAACCTCGTCGTCATGGACAGGACCCAGCTCATCCTCGAGATATTCGCCCGGCACGCGACGACGTCTGAAGGGAAGCTCCAGGTGAAGCTCGCCCAGTTCAAATACAACCTGCCCCGGCTCGTGGGGCGCGGTATAGAGCTCTCGCAGCTCGGCGGCGGTATCGGGACGAGGGGCCCCGGTGAAAAAAAGCTCGAAGAGGAGAGGCGAAGGATAAGGAAACAGATAGAGAACCTGGAGAACGAGATCAACCAGCTCAGCAGGAGACGCGAGAGGACCCGCGAGAAGAGGAAGGAGACCGGCATCCCAACTGTCACGTTCATAGGCTATACGAACGTCGGGAAATCTACCCTCTTCAACGCGCTCACGAACAGCGGCGTCGTCGTCGAGAACAAGCTCTTCTCGACCCTCGTGCCGACTACGAGAAAGATAATGCTCCCCGGCGGGAAGGAGATACTGATAACCGACACGGTGGGGTTCATAAGCGACCTCCCGAAGGAGCTCGTGAACGCGTTTCGTGCGACGCTTGAAGAACTCGGGGGCTCGTCGCTCCTGCTTCACGTCGCGGACGCGAGCGACCCGATGGTGGACGAGAGGATAGAGTCAGTCAACAAGATACTCCTTCAGACGGGCTACGAATCCATCCCGCAGATGATAGTGCTCAACAAGGCCGACAAG
>DATIET010000316.1:0-2624 GCA_035455615.1 Thermodesulfobacteriota bacterium | reverse complement strand
TCTTTCAGGCATCCCTCCTGGGGCAGGTTAGGAACTCCGTAATAGCTACCGACCTCGAGGGCAGGATCATATACTGGAACAAATACGCCGAAGAGCTATACCAATGGAAGGAGGAGGAAGTCCGGGGGATGCATATTACAGACGCCGTCGTCCCGGAAAGCTCCGGGGAAAAAGTCAGGGACATCATGAAATCCGCAGCCGATCCGGGGCACTGGGAGGGAGACCTCGCGGCAAAGAGGAAGGACGGGAGCACTTTCCCCGTTTACCTCGTGCTCTCGGCGATAAGGGACGAGAGGGGGGTAGTCATCGGGCACGTAGGAGTCGGCGCGGATATTACCGAAAAGAAGATGCTGGAAGGGAGGCTTCTGAGGGCCCAGAGGCTCGAGAGCATAGGCACTCTCGCAGGCGGAATAGCCCACGACTTGAACAACATCCTCCAGCCGATACTGCTGTCCGTACAGCTGCTCAAACCGGGAATCAGCGGCAAGAAATACGAGAGGATCCTGAATGTGGTGGAATCGAGCGCCGAGCGGGGGGCCGACCTCATAAGACAGGTGCTGTCGTTCGCGCGGGGTGTGGAGAGCACGAAGCAGACGCTCAACATCAAGTATCTGATATCGGACGTCCTCAAAATAATGAAAGAGACGTTTCCGAAATCGATCATGATAAAGACCTATTCCGACAAAGAGATACGCAACATCAAAGGGGACTTCACCCAGCTCCACCAGGTAATCCTCAACATATGCGTGAACGCCAGGGACGCTATGCCCGGCGGAGGAGAGCTCGTTATCTCGACGAGAAACATGAAGACGGATGAATCCGGGGCCAGTACGTACTACGGCATCGAGCCGGGTGAATATGTCGAGATAAACATATCGGATACCGGATCGGGGATAGCGCCGGACGCGATGGACAAGTTATTCGACCCGTTCTTCACGACGAAAGACGTGGACAAGGGGACCGGGCTCGGGCTATCGACCGCATACGGGATAATCAAGGAGCACGGCGGGCATATACACGTGGAAAGCGAGGCCGGAAAGGGCAGTAAATTCACCGTCTATCTGCCGGCGATCCCGACGAAAGCCCGGCAGGAATCGAGGGATTACGAGGACATAAACGCCGAAACCGTCACAGGCGGGACAGTGCTCGTCGTGGACGACGAGCCCGCGGTGCTCGATATAACGAGGGCTATACTGGAGGAGTTCGGATACAAGGTGCTTACCGCAAACAACGGACACGAAGCGCTCGACGTCATAGCGGACAGGAAAAAACGTATAGACGTCGCGATCGTCGATATGATTATGCCCGTCATCGGGGGCAAGACCGTAATCCGCTCTCTCAAAAAGAAGCGTCCTTCTCTCAAAATCATAAGCGCAAGCGGCTACCAGAAGGAGCACGAGCTTGTAAGCATGGAGGAGAATCCGCCGGACGCTTTCCTGCATAAGCCGGATAGCGCCGAGACGCTGCTCCGGACGCTGGATGAGGTGCCGCAGAAGGAAGGGGGATGATTGATCCCGCGGAGTTTTGCAATCACAAGGTGAGTTAGTCTGAGGAATGTGCGCCCGTTCATACTTCGACAAGCTTCCGTCTTCGCTAAAGCTTCGCCGGATCACCCTACGGCTCATAGCCTGTGGGCGACGTGCCGCAAGCAGGACGAACGGGTAAAGAGACAGAGACCAGACTCTTAGCCCGAATTCAATACAACACGGACGGCATCCAGATTTCGTCTGGCGGGTCATAGTGTCCTATGGACATAAGGTTCATTACCTTTACCGCCCTGTATCCGCGCTTAAGTGATTCGCGGTAGAAGCGAGCTTCGCTGAGCGGGCAGAAAAATTTAGCTAAATGAGGCGTATTGCGCGATGCCTCGTCAATCAGGACGAAAGCATCTTCTTCCGTCCGGGCTACTCCGTGCCCTAGGAATCCAGGTATAAGGTATCCCGTCATAGTTCCTTCACGCTCGGTCAACACAGGCGGGAATCCGTATTTCATAGCGGCTGCTATTTCATTACGCCTGCTTACCTTGTAAATGCTCCGGCACAAGCCGTCCATAGCTTCTATATCCGATTCCGCAGCCGGGCGCACGTTGCCCTGCGGGATGTTGCGACCTTGTGAGGCGTCCATGAGAACCACACCCACCCTCACGTCGAATCCCAGTGACGAGTAAAGGGAGAGGGAAGACATATTAAAAGAATCCTGGAGAAGTCTGACCTGCTTAATACCGTTTTTCTTCGCATAATCGATAACATCCCGCATCAAGGCCCTACCTATGCCGCGTGCCTGTGTGGAAGGATCGATCGTAATAGGACCCACCCCCGCAACCGCGTCGGAGAGCGAAATAAAATTCGATCCAGCAGGCTTGCCGTCAACGAGCGCCGCGACTCCGTAAATATCGTCACGGTTTACAAAAAATTTAATCACGTTAACCGCTATTTCGAGCGTCGGGAAATCTCTCGGGGAATTGTGATGGTCATGAATGCCCTTAAAAGCTTCAAAACATATTCTCCCGAGCTCCTCTACGTGCTCGGGCCCTGCAGGAACGAGAACGGGTTCCGACGAACCCTTTCGCTGTTCTTTGTCCGCTTTTTTTCCTGTCATTGTCTAACACTCCTTTCCGCATTAAT